>DATFMH010000013.1:0-13428 GCA_035267045.1 Balneolales bacterium | reverse complement strand
AATCTCAATCTATTCCTTTTAAATACACCATATAATTTTTTACAACAGATTGGGTTAGGGCAATAATATTTTTAGTATCCGCTGCTTTTGAAAATTCAACAGCACGGTCGTTATGATCAAGGATCCAGATACTGTCATTTTGATATTTATAGGCCTCACTTTGGCTGTAATCAAAGAACAGGTAATAAGACACGGCATCATCATCGTAAGGGAGACCCTGTTTCTTTAAATATTGGGATGTCTTTTCATGAACCCTTGCTTTCATATCATTGCCGGGTTTACGATTGAGAAACCTGGTACGGAACAAACGACGGTTTAAAAACATACGGCACAAATCGGCTAAGATGGGATCATCTTCATGCAGCCAGTATTTGATACTTATGAGTACATCACTGTCATCGATCATCGTGTAATGATGTATGACCTGCTTGCTGATCCCTTTTTTCGTTGTCGGATGTTCTTCGAGCAGAAATTTCATTGAAGGGGAAGGGTGATATAACTTTTCGCCATTATCCATTAAAAAACGAACCCGGTTGAAGATGGATAATAACAGCTTATCGGCGCTTAATACTGTTTTATGGAGATAGACCTGCATATACATCAATCGTCGGGCAATTATGTAATTTTCTATGGCATAAATACCCTTCCGTTCAATTACAACATTGCCATTATGGACACGCATGGTTTTAATTATGCGATCTACACCAATTGAGCCTTCATACACTCCGGTGTGGGTACTATCCCGTTTGAGATAATCCATCCGGTCTATATCCAATTGAGAGGAAATAAGTTGATGAAGGAATTTTTTGGGATACTGATCGGTGAAAATGGCTATGGCCGTATCCAGGGCACCGTCAAACTCTTTATTCAGTTCATGCATCAGCGATAAAGTCATCATCTCGTGATTAAAATCACGAATAAAACTATGTTCCAGCGTATGTGAGAATGGCCCGTGTCCGATATCATGTAATAAAATAGCTATGAGTGTGCCTTCATATTCCGAATAACTGATTGTCGTGTCTTTCTCACGTAAGCTGTTCAATACTCGTTGCATGAGTCCCATGGCTCCTAATGCGTGGGAAAAACGGGAATGTTCGGCACCCGGAAATACCAGGTAACCCAGGCCAAGCTGACGAATACGTCGGAGACGCTGTATATATGGATGATCAACAAGTTTCAAAGTTGTTCCCTTTGGAACATTTATAAAACCGTGAACCGGATCGGTAAATATTTTATATCTGAAGCTCTTATCCATCGGGTAATAATTTTTTCTCAGTAGTTGAGATAATTAGCCTTGAAATGATTTTAAATCGTTTATGTCGGGTAATCGTACCGGGCGTTGTCTTTCAATATTGTACCATACCAAAACGGATTCGGCAACCGATCTCACTTCTTTAGTCTCATTGTCATAACAAGCTTGTTGTGTAGTGATGCTGGTATTACCCACATTTTTCACTTTAGAACCTATAATCAGCGTCGAAGGATATTGTACCTGTGATTTATAATCGATACAAATTCGTACAAGAACAAATGAATTCTCCGTGCCTAACGTGGACCCCAATTCGGGAAAACTGTGAAGAAAGTGAATACGTGCTTCTTCGAAATAAGTACTGAATATGGCATTATTTACATGATTTAAAGTATCAAGATCCCGAAATCGTACCTCTACCTTTTTCCAATGATTAAAAAGCTTTTCGTTGAATGTAAGTTGTTCAGACATGAAAGCGTACGTAAAATTTTATAAAGTGAATAATTTCTACTCTTTGAAACAGTTATAAAGCCATTAACGTGAACAAAATACAATTTTAATCGTTGATATACTTTCAATTTTGCGCTACTATGATGTGCCTTGAGATAAGGGATGGCGAATGATACTCATAACTCGTTCTACTAATTGTTTATTAAAGAAATAGAAATGTATGGTTGATATGAATGGAAGAGAATTTTTGAGGGATTTATTAGTGACTCCAAGCCCAACCGGTTTTGAAAGTGCCGGTCAAAAAATATGGCTGGATTATGTAAGAAAACATGCTGATGAAGTTCAGACCGATGCATATGGATCGGCAGCAGGACATATCAATACTGATCCTGATGCTAAAACTGTTATGCTTGAAGCGCACTGTGATGAAATAGGAATGATGATCAACTTTATCGATGATAATGGATTCATTTATGTTACACGTCTGGGTGGCAGTGACCCTTCAATAACACGGGCAAAAAAAGTTTTTATTCATACTGATAAAGGTATCGTTACAGGTATCATCGGTAACACAGCTATACATCTTCAGGATAAAGAAGAGAAAAATAAAAGTCCGCAATGGAGAGATATTTTTATAGATATCGGCGTTTCGAATAAGGAAGAAGCGCTCGGATTGGTTCAGGTCGGTAATCCTGTTACTTATGCGGATGATTTTGAATTTTTAAATGATGAAATATTAACGGGAAGAGCCCTTGATAATCGTATTGGCGGTTATATAATCGCCCGGGCGTTGGAAGAACTTGCGAAATATAAAACTGACTTAAAGGTCAATGTTGTGGCATTAAATTCGGTGCAGGAAGAGATCGGTGGCCACGGAGCCAGGATGATGAGTTACAGGCTTATGCCTGATATGGCAATCGTTACAGATGTAACCCACGCTACAGACTCTCCTGGCATCAATCAGAAAGAACATGGATTGGTTAAACTTGGGGAAGGTCCAACTATCACACATGGATCGGCAAATCATCCGCTTTTTGTTCGTAAAATAGAAGAGGTGGCAATAGAGAGACAGATAACTATTCAGCACGAAGCTACCAGTAACAGGACCGGTACGGATACCGACAGTATCTTCCATACTCAATCGGGAATACCAAGTGCATTAATTTCTTTACCATTGAGATATATGCATTCTCCGGTTGAAACCGTATCAATGAATGATGTGGAACAAGTGATCAATTTGATGGTTTATACCATTTTGTCGTTAAAGAAAGACCAAACATTTAACATTGTTTAAAACTTTAGATAATACATCCATTGTCAGAATATTTAACAAACAATAGTAACTAGATTTAATAACTCAAAAATGAAACATATCCGTTTGTTATGTTCTGTTGTCTGTCTCACGTTTTTGATATCAGGAAACGTTTTTGCACAACAGAAAAGTCACTATGATCAACATAAAGTTTTTGATCCAACCTTTTTAAACCAACCTGGCACGGCTTTTCGCAGCGGAAGTGGAGCACCGGGACCACAGTACTGGCAAAACAGGGCAGATTATAAGATATCAGCCAAGCTCAATCCGGATAAAAATGAATTAACCGGACATGTTGAGATCACTTATACGAATAATAGCCCGAATAACCTTCCATTTGTCTGGTTATATCTCGATCAGAATACATTCAAAAAAAAATCAAGAGGTTCAGCCGTTACTCCTATAGGCGGTAATCGTTTTGGAGATGGAGGCATTAGTAATGGTGGCGATATAATTCAATCAGTTGAAGTGGTAGAACACAGGCATAAATATAAAGCCGATTATATTATCAGTGATACCCGCATGCAGATTATATTACCCAAGGCCATAAAAGCTAAAGGGGGACAGGTCAAAATACTGATCAATTATTCCTTCAAAATACCTAAATATGGAATTGACAGAATGGGTATTCAATCGACTCAGAATGGGAATATTTATGAAATAGCTCAATGGTACCCGAGAATGTGCGTTTATGACGATGTGAGGGGATGGGACACGCTGCCTTATCTGGGTCAGGGAGAGTTTTATCTTGAATATGGCAATTTTGATTATCAGGTAACAGTACCGTGGAATATGATTGTTGTGGGTACAGGTGTGCTTCAGAATCCAAAAGATGTTTTGACAAAAACCGAACGTGAACGTATGGATAAGGCTCGCCAGAGTGAAAAAACTATATACATTCGCAAACCTGGTGAAGTTAATGATGTCCATTCGAGACCCGTTCAACATGGGGAACTGACCTGGCATTATAAATTGCAAAATGCCCGCGATGTCTCTTTTGCCGCTTCAAAAGCATTTGTTTGGGATGCCGCCCGAATCGATCTGCCAGGCGGGAAAAAGGCGCTGGCCGAGTCGGCTTACCCTGTTGAAGTAGCAGGACAGGATGCATGGGGTAAATCGACTCAATATGTTAAAGGAACTATAGAATCCGATTCGAAGATGTGGTTCGAATATACGTATCCTACGGCTGTCGATGTTGCCGGTAATGTGCATGGTATGGAATATCCCGGAATCGTTTTCTGTGGTTGGCAATATCAGGGTAAAGAGCTGTTCACAACGGTGACTCACGAGTTTGGCCACAACTGGTTTCCGATGGTGGTTGGTTCAAATGAACGACGTTATGCTTTCATGGACGAAGGATTTAACACATTTATAGATATCTTTTCTACCGAACATTACAAAAACGATAAATTCGGTGATTACGATGAGATATCCGATAAACCGGAACAATTCGGCAGATTTTTTGATCAATTGATGCAAGATGATCCTATCATGACCTATCCCGATGTCATCCAACCGGACTATTTAGGTATAGATGCCTATGTCAAACCGGCTTTGGGATTATGGATGCTGCGGCAGGATGTCCTGGGACCAAAGCGTTTTGATTATGCTTTTAAAACGTATATCAAACGTTGGGCATTCAAGCATCCCACACCCAAAGATTTCTTTCGAACCATGAATGATGCTTCCGGCGAAGATCTGAACTGGTTCTGGAAGGAATGGTTTTATAAAAACTGGACACTCGATCAGGCTGTGACAGACGTTCATTACGTAGATCAGGATCCGTCAAAAGGAGCCTATATAACGATCAAGAACTTAAATAAGATGGTGATGCCTCTTACGATTGAAGTTTATGAATCGAATGGAAAGAAAGGGCGGAAAAAGTTACCTGTTGAAATCTGGCAACGCGGCGGGAAATGGACTTTTAAATATAACTCAACAGCAAAAATTGATTCCGTTGTGGTGGATCCGGATCATAAGCTACCGGATGTTGACACAGATAATAATACATGGATACCAATGGGTTCCCAATAATATTTAAGTATGATATGAGAATGCCCGGTTAATTTTAAACGGGCATTATTCTTTGATATATAAAGCATTAAATAGATCATCTATAATTATTCTATATAATTTTTAATTATCCCTTAAAGACAGTGGTTGAACATTAACTTAAAATGATAGATTCATGAAACATCTAAAAGGTACATTTTGGGGAGTATTGAGCGTTCTGGTTTTATTTAATTTGGCCTTAGCTCAAACATCCCACTACGATCAACACAAAGATTTCGACCCAACTTTTTTAAACCAGCCTGGTACGGTTTATAGAAGCGGTAATGGTGCACCCGGACCTGATTATTGGCAAAACAGAGCTGATTATCAAATATCTGTTAAATTAGATACGACAGCCAATACAATAACAGGTTCAGATGAAATCATCTACACGAATAATAGTCCGAATAACCTGCATTTTCTTTGGTTGCAGATGGATCAGAATGCTTTTAAAAAGGATTCAAGAAGTGCCGATGTGACCCCGATAGGGGGGAATCGTTTTGGAAAAGGTGGAATAGCAAACGGTGGATATAATTTAACATCTGTCAAAATTAAATTGAACGGCCACACTTATAAGGCGGATTATATTATAAGTGATACAAGAATGCAAATTCGTTTGCCAAAGGCTCTCAGGGCAGAAGGGGGCAAAATGGAGATCTATATTGATTATTCATTCAAAATCCCCCGGTATGGTTTGGACCGAATGGGTATGACAGCCACAAAAAATGGTACGATTTACCAGATTGCACAATGGTATCCGCGCATGTGTGTATATGATGATATCCGTGGTTGGGACACGCTGCCTTATCTCGGTCAGGGTGAGTTTTATTTAGAATACGGCGATCTGGATTATCATGTCACCGTACCATGGAACATGTATGTAGCCGGAGCCGGTGAATTACTGAATGCCAAACATGTATTGACCAAAGAAGAAATTCACAGGCTTGATGAAGCTAAAAAAAGCGATAAAACCGTTATGATCCACAAACCTGATGAAATCGGAAAGAAATCTATGCGGCCTGTCGATCACGGTTATTTAACATGGCATTTCCGATTGAGGAATGCCCGTGATGTTTCCTGGGCTGCATCAAATGCCTTTATATGGGATGCTGCACGTATTAATCTTCCAACAGGCAAAACCATACTCGCAGAGTCTTTCTATCCTGAAGAAGTGGATGGTAACCATGCATGGGGCAGAGCTACGCAGTATGTAAAAAGTACTATTCAAACTGACTCAAAACTGTGGTTTGTATACCCATATCCTACTTCGGTTAATGTAGCTGGTAGTGTTCACGGTATGGAATATCCAGGTATTGTTTTCTGCGATTGGAAGCGTAAAGATGCCCGTTTATGGGACGATATTACACATGAATTGGGACATACCTGGTTCCCTATGATCGTCGGATCAAACGAACGCCGTTATGCCTGGATGGATGAAGGTTTTAATACATTCATCGATATCTTCTCGACTCGTGAGTTCAATAATGATGAATGGGGTGATTACGACGGCGTTTCCGATCATCCGTCTAAATACGGACGTTTTGCACAATACTATAAATCACGTAATATCAAGATTGATCCAATCATGACGCGTCCAGATGTGATTCAGCCACGTGCTCTCGGAATGGACGCCTACGTCAAACCGGCCATGGGGCTCTACTTGTTACGCCACGATATCCTTGGCAAAAAACGGTTTGATTATGCATTCAAAACATATATTAACCGTTGGGCATTTAAACATCCGACCCCTAAAGATTTCTTCCGGACGATGAATTCAGCGGCCGGAGAGGATCTCAACTGGTTCTGGAAAGAGTGGTTCTATAAGAACTGGACACTCGATCAGGCTGTAACGGATGTACATTACGTGGATCAGGATCCCACCAAAGGCTCTTATATAACGATCAAGAACCTGGATCAGATGGTTATGCCGGTTACCGTTGAAGTTTATGAAGCAAATGGAAAGAAAACCCGCAAGAAATTACCGGTTGAAGTTTGGCAGCGAGGAGGCAAGTGGACCTTCAAAATGAATTCCACGTCCAAAATTGACTCTGTCGTAGTTGATCCGGATCACGAACTACCGGATGTTAACAGACAAAATAACAAATGGACTCCGATCGGTTCCCATTAATTATTGACATACTGTTCAATATAACCCGGTTCTGATAATTTGGAACCGGGTTTTTTTATGCAGGCACAACCACGAGATTCCGGGTCGGGACAGGCTGAACTTGATTCAGTATCCAGCCAAGGTGTTGGCACAGTTTACAAACAGTGATTTTTAACTCCAGAGCATTCCTTCCAATTAAAAAGAAAACAACGCTCAGAGCCTGTAATAGCAAGATTCCGGGTCGGAGTCCGGAATGACGTTGATGCCAAATGGGCTCCACCTTAAAGGTGGGGTCCATTTAAAAAAAAGGGGTAATAAACCCTTTATGACGGAACAAGGCAAAGTAGATGGACACCACTCAGGGAAAGTGTGGATTGGAGCCTATCGAATCTACTTTCGGTAATTGTCATTATAAATATTGTAAAGTTTTTAAAGGTCCCCGGTATATAAAAGCCCGGGACCTTTTTTATTAATAATATCCATGTATTTTTAGCAAATAATATAAACCATATCAAAATAGATATTATTAGTTAACAGTCAGGAAGTTATGCATAAAAAGAATCGTCTTATCCTTATCTCTGTCATGTGTCTTTTTCTATATGGCACAGGTGTTTATGCCCAAAATCAATCAAAATATGATCAGCATAAAGTATTTAACCCGACTTTCTTAAATCAGCCGGGTACGGCATTTAGAAGCGGTAGTGGGGCACCCGGACCATATTACTGGCAGAATGAATCATCCTATGTAATTCATGCTACGCTGCATGCCGATGCTAATTCTCTAACCGCAAAAGATATCATATCCTATACTAATAACAGTCCGAATAACCTGCACTATCTTTGGTTGCAGCTCGATCAGAATATGTATAACAAGGATTCACGGGGAACCCAAACGTCATTGATAGGTGGCGGGCGCTATATTATTGCCGGTTTCAGCGGCGGATATGATATCTCATCGGTAACAATTACGATGAATGGTAAAACTTATAAACCGGATTATATCATTACCGATACGCGCATGCAGATTATATTACCCCGGGCATTGCAAGCTAAAGGTGGAAAAATTAAGGTAAGTATCAACTATTCGTTCAAAATCCCACCATATAAACAAAGAATGGGTCATTATACCACTAAGAATGGAGAAGTCTTCAATTTGGCGCAATGGTATCCTCGAATGTGTGTTTATGATGATGTTATTGGCTGGAATACATTACCTTATCTCGGTCGTGGACAGTTTTATCTTGATTATGGCGATTATGACTATTACGTCAATGTGCCCTGGAATATGATCGTTGTAGGTTCGGGAAAATTGGAGAACGCAAGTCATGTTCTCACCCGGAAAGAGCAAAACAGGCTGTCAGAAGCACGCAAGAGTGATAAAACTGTCTTTATTCGGAACGAAGGAGAGATTAAGGATCCTAATTCACGTCCCGTTCAAAAAGGTTTGTTAACCTGGCATTTCAGTATGCATAATACCCGCGATGTATCCTGGGCGGCTTCAAAAGCGTTCATCTGGGATGCCGCACGAATTAATTTACCAAAGGGTAAAGAAGCATTGGCGGAGTCGGCTTACCCGGTAGAATCGGCTGGTAATAATGCCTGGGGACGATCGACACAGTTTGTAAAAGCAACTATCGAGTATAATTCGAAACAATGGTATCCGTATCCATGGCCCGTTGCTGTTAACGCGGCAGCAAATGCTGGCGGCATGGAATACCCCGGCATCGTCTTTTGTAATTACCGGGACAAAGGTAAGGGGCTTTGGGGAGTAACAACACATGAAATGGGGCATAACTGGTTCCCGATGCTTGTGGGTTCCAATGAGCGGGAATACGGCTGGATGGATGAAGGCTTTAACTCATTCATTGATATCTATTCTACGAAAGCTTTCAATAATGACGAGTTTGGCCATTACAGCGTACTGGAAGATTCACTTCGATATTTTGCCAGTGTCCTGGATCGCTTACCGGTTACAGAGCCTATAATGACCTACGATGACGTTGCCAACCGACGTTTTCTGGGTTTCGCCTCTTATGTGAAACCGGCTGCCGGGTTATATATACTCAGAGAAGATGTTCTGGGACATAAACGCTTTGATGAGGCTTTCCGTACTTATATTCACAGATGGGCATATAAACATCCCACACCCAAAGATTTTTTCCGAACGATGAATGATGCAGCAGGTGAAGATTTAAACTGGTTCTGGAAAGAATGGTTTTATGAAGATTGGCGCCTGGATCAGGCTGTAACAGACGTTAATTATGTCGATCAGGATCCATCAAAGGGTTCTTATATCACAATAACCAATAACGACCGGATGGTGATGCCGGTAACAGTTAGAATCTATGAGTCGAATGGTAAAAACGGGATGGTACATCTGCCGGTCGAAATCTGGCAGCGTGGTGGTAAATGGACGTTCAAATATAATTCAAGCAGTAAGCTTGATTCTGTAATTGTTGATCCTGATCATCAGTTACCGGATTCAAATCCCGAAAATAATACCTGGACTCCGATGCATTAAGTAAATATTGATTAAAATGATCCGGTTAATGTAAAAAATGCCGTTGATGCGTGGTTATCGGGCTATTTTCTGTTTAATTAACGGGAATTATATTTGGCGATGGACGACGGAAGACTGGTATAAGAACCTGTCAGCGTCTGCAAGAACTGACAGCGTACCAGTCTATAGGTAAATATTTTCTAAAATTATAAAAATTATAAAGTAAAGTTTATAACATAAAGGCATTCAAATAGTTATAAATATTATTGCAAGTATATTATAACTAAGACACTATCAATCATTGAATACTGTAAAATTACTCTCTATGAAATATCTACGATCGATTATTCCAATCATTCTGATCTGTTTGGGATTTACCCTGAATGGGTTAGCTCAACAAACAGAAAAATATGATCAGCATAAAGTTTTTGATCCAACATTTCTTAATCAACCGGGCACGGTTTATAGAAGCGGCAGTGGGGCACCCGGTCCGGATTATTGGCAAAATGAAGCCGATTATAAAATCAATGTTAAACTGAATACCGATAATAATACTATTTCGGGTACGGATGTAATCACTTATACAAACAACAGTCCGAATTCTTTACATTATCTTTGGCTGCAGGTCGATCAGAACGCATTTAAAAAGAAATCACGAAGTACGTTAACGACAGCACCTCTTGGTAAAAAACAAGGGTTGACCGGCGGTTATCATTTCAAATCGGTTAAAATAGAATTGCATGGACATTCCTACAAAGCAGATTATTTAATCAGTGATACACGCATGCAAATACGCCTTCCGCATGCACTAAATCCCAAAGGAGACAAAATCAAGATCTCGATAGATTATTCGTTTGGGATAACCGAGCACATGATGCGCCTGGGTATGATGAAGACCAAAAACGGACCCATTTATGATGTGGCCCAATGGTACCCGCGAATGTGTGTATATAATGATATCAGGGGATGGGATACTCTGCCTTATTTAGGTGCAGGCGAATTCTACTGCGATTATGGAAATTTTGATTACACCGTCAACGTGCCCTGGAACATGATTGTTGCCGGTTCCGGTGTGTTGCAAAATCCGGATCAGGTGCTCACCAAAACCGAGCGTGAGCGGCTTGATAAAGCCCGTCATAGTGATAAAACGGTTTTTATCCGTAAACCGGATGAAGTGAATGAGGCCAATACACGTCCGGTACATCATGGGCGATTAACCTGGCATTTCAAGATGCAAAATTCCCGCGATGTATCCTGGTCTGCTTCCAAAGCTTTTATCTGGGATGCGGCCCGTGTTAACTTGCCGAGTGGCAGAAAAGCACTGGCCATGTCGGTTTATCCGGAAGAAAGTGCCGGAAACCAGGCCTGGGGACGATCAACGGAATATTTGAAACGTAGTATTGAGCTTTTCTCAAAACACTGGTACGAATATCCATATAAAACGGCTACAAACGTCGGCGGACCCGTAGGCGGCATGGAATATCCCGGTATCGTCTTTTGCAGCTGGAGAGCCAAAGGTAAGAGCTTATGGATGGTAACGACGCATGAGATCGGTCACGATTGGTTCCCGATGACGGTCGGTTCCAATGAACGCCGTTATGCTTTTATGGATGAAGGTTTTAATACGTTTATTGATATCTATTCAACAAAGAACTTCAATAACGGGGAATATGCTCCGAAAAGAGATCATGAATATGCTCCTAAAGGGGGGGACCCGGCCCGTGAGATTGTTTCTTACCTGATGAATCCGAAATCCGAGAATATCATAAATTTTGCAGATGTTATTAATGGCCGTCATTTGCATGACCTGGAATATTATAAGACGGCACTCGGACTGGTAATGCTAAGAGAATATGTGCTCGGACATAAACGGTTTGATTATGCCTTTCGCACTTATATCCGGCGATGGGCATTTAAACATCCGACTCCCAAAGATTTCTTCCGTACGATGAATGATGCGGCAGGAGAAGATCTCAATTGGTTCTGGAAAGAATGGTTTTACAACAACTGGAAACTGGATCAGGCGGTTAAAAATGTACATTATGTGGACCAGGATCCGACAAAAGGAGCTTATATCACCATTACCAATAATGACCGGATGGTGATGCCGGCGACAGTGGAAATTTACCAGGAAAACGGCACCCATGAGAAAGTTAATTTACCGGTTGAGATCTGGCAACGCGGCGGTACCTGGACGTTCAAGTACAACTCCACCAGTAAGATAGATTCGGTTGTTATTGATCCGGATAAGGTATTGCCGGATGTGAATCCGCGTAATAATATCTGGATGCCGATGGGATCGCATCGCAGAAGATAATTGATACGTTTAATGAAAACTTTAAGGCTGATCTTTAATATAAAGATCGGCCTTTTTTATATCACTATGGGATGTTGTTAGATTAAAAAAATCAAGTCAGTAGAATCGGTTGATGGGTGTTATATCATTTTCATTTCTAAATGCTCAAATGGTTCGTAATGTCTGAATTTGGATTTACGGGATTAGTGAATTAAAGGATTAAAAGCCCAATCCAATCATCCATAAATCTGTAAAATCCCAATTCTGACAAGTAGAACAATGATTTAATAAACAAATGACGATAATGGCAACGGTTGTAAACACTATCCTACCTGTCTGGATGCCCGATCGGAGCCGGGCAAGACGCCGTGGTTGAGTGGATTGAGCCCTGGTTAGCTTATGATCTGTGAATTAAACACCCGGCGTTTCCATTCATCGCGAACCTTATAGGCATAGCTATATATACATGACGTCAATTATGAGTTAATCATGTGAAATCTAATTACCAATTTTCGTTTATCCATACTCCTGTTTCCGTCTTCCCAACATTGTCATTCCCCGCTTGACGGGGAATCCAGATGAGTGGTGCTATGGATACAAGCCGGTAAAATAGGGTGACGGGTGTCATATCATATTCATTTCTAAATGCTCAAATGGTTTGTAATGTCTGAATTTGGATTTACGGGATTAGTGGATTAAAGGATTAAAAACCCCGTCCAATCATCCATAAATCTGTAAAATCCCAATTCTGACAAGTAGAACAATGATTTAATAAACAAATGACGATAATGGCAACGGTTGTAAACACTATCCTACTTGACCGGATGACCGATCAAGCCGGGCAAGACGCAGTGGTTGGAGTGGATTGAGCCCTGGTTAGCTTATGATCTGTGAATTAAACACCCGGCTTTTCCATTCATCGCGAACCATATAGGTATAGCTGTATATACATGACGTCAATTATGAGTTAATCATGTGAAATCTAATTACCAATTTCCGTTTATCCATACTCCTGTTTCCGTCTTCCCTCATAGCCATTCCTAGCTTGACGGGTAGTACATCTCATTTCTAAATGTTTAAAAGATAGCAATCAAATACTCGAAGCAGAGCTTCTTTGAAGAAAGTCCCCAACAAGACGTTGGGAACGAGAGTATAATCTGCTTAGATTTGCGAAAATCTGTGGCTTAAAAAAATAACCATAGGGGGTGCATTGTTCGATGGGCTCCACCCATCGAGGGTGGTGTCCATCTATAACGTTTTGGACTTGTATAGGTGGACACCACTTGTTGAAGTGGAGCCCGCCGGTTTATTTCCGGATGACCGACCGATCGGGGCCGGGCATGACAGCCAGAGTTGGCGTTGGTGGATTGATACCTTGGTTAACTTATGTGTTATTACGTTCGAGACCTTGCAGGTTTTTGAAACCTGCAAGGTCTTTTTTAAAGCTATTGGCGTGATTTAG
>DATFMH010000012.1:0-2752 GCA_035267045.1 Balneolales bacterium | reverse complement strand
TCACCAAAATTGTGGATAGTATCGGCCAATAATGCGATGCTGTTCGAAAGGAGGACAACAACAATTTGCAGAATGGCTGTAACAAACAATACAATGAATGACCATTTTATAGCCCAAATGCCCCGCTCTGATGTGGCTATGGACGGATCAACAACACCATGTGAGTGGGCATGTTGGTCATGGTCAGACCCGCTATCTTGATGACGGTGTTCCATTTTTCTTTCTCTAAAACTGTTTTAATACAGCGAATAAGCAACCTATACCAGATATTCTTAAATGTAATCTAAAGCTGTTTATACAACAAGTGTTAATTACTCCTAAGCGGATATTTTAAAGTTTTGTTAAAGTTCCAAAGTTCCAAAGTTCCAAAGGCACAAAGGCACAAAGGCACAAAGGCACAAAGGTAATCAGTGATCAATGATCAATTAACAATAAAAAATAAAAAATATGTATGAACCCTGAGGGTTCATTCTCATGTTCCCTTCCAGGGATCAGGGTTCATTCTCATGTTCCCCTCCAGGGAGGGGTTAGGGGTGGGTTCGCGCGGACAGGTTAGTGCGATTTTGTAGATTGTTCCACACATTATTAAAAACACTAAACAATCAACCTGTCACCGTGTCATTTACTCGACATTCGTCTCGTGCATTTCTCGCGATGACAGTCAGGGCGTTTTTTTAACCACAGTGGGTACGGAGATAATATATATAGTATAAGTTATCGATTCGCTATGCGTCATGCTCCATGCGCTGTGCTGAAACTGTTGAGGGATAGGGTATAAGTTGACAGGTCTGGAAACTGTACAAAACATTTTTGATCTGCTTAAATCTGCGGAAATCTGTGGCTAAAAATATAAAAGATACATTAATTAATCTTAACCACGCACAACGTGATATCATCCCTTTGTTCGGTACCGGCCCAGTTGTTTGTTTCGGTGATGATAGAGTCCAAAATTTTTTTCGATTCTTCATTGGCATATTTGACAAGCCATTCACATAATTTTTCCTGTCCCAGCATATTTTTCTGCTGGTTAAAACGCTCTGTCAATCCATCAGTCATCATTATTACGACGTCACCAGATTTTAAATCAATCTCCTCCTGTTTATAAGGAAAGGTAACAGGACCCCCTAATGGCATGGCTTTTTGAACTATTTTTTCAACGGCCTGTGTTTGTTTCCTGTAGATTAACAACGGCGGCAATCCCGCTGTCGCCACCTTTAACCTGTTAGGGGAAAAATGAGTCAACTGTAAGCCCATAAATAACTTCCGCAACTTCATGGTATGAAAAACCCGGGAGCATTTTTTGAAGAAACGGGGAAAATCCGATAAGTCATTTTCCGCAACAAATAAACTCTTCACGATCGTAACCAGCATACCGGCTCTCATCCCATGGCCCAAAGCATCACCAATGGCAATGATGATGCCGTCATCATCTTTTCTGAAATCATAGTAATCACCTCCCACCTCAGTAGCTGTGAACATGCGAAATGCCATGTCAAGATGTTTATCGGGATTATGATTATCCGGAAGCATTGCCAGTTGTAAATTACGGGCTTGTTCCAGCTCCTCCGTCTTTCGTTTTTCAGACTCTTCCACCATTCTTTTCTGAAATTCTAACTCGTTGGCCCGGCTTTTCTCTCTTAAAATCCGCTTATTACGCAGGGAAAAATCTCTTGCGAGATATATTGAGAAACAGGCAGTCAATCCCAAAAATCCTATCGGGTATCCATTCTTAATTTGACCGATGTACGGCATTATTTTCATATCCGTGACCAGATCGTACAACGGGAAAATCAGAAACAGAACAAATCCCAGGATGATGATCCAGGTACCGGATTTCTTATTTCGATATTCAAGGTAGAGAATGCGTCCCATTTCGATGTCAAGGAATAGTAATATGATGTAGAAGTAATCATATCGTACCCTTGGCTTGAAGCTAATCCAGACGCACAAGAGGACGAAACCGATTGCAAACGGCCAGAACCATTTGGGTATCTTTCTATTAAAAGTCGAGAGCAATAGTAACAGGAGGGAGATCACCAGGAAAGGTACGAGCAAACGATGTAAATGTAAGTATACATTAAATACCTGTGTACTCTGGGCAGGAGCCACACTACTTCTGAAATCGGTAAAGACAACTAATGAGAAGATGAGAGCATAGATGGAAAAAAGGAGATTTTTTTTGGACTCCGGTGCAAACACCCAGAGAAAAAAGTGTAAGATCCCAAAAGAAATCGCCACTGTCACATATAAAACAAGGTCAGATTCTGCGCTCATTACAACTCAATTATTTATAGTTATATATCGATAGTTAATAGCAAAATAATATACTAAAAATATCACAGCTGTTATTTTACATATCGGATAAAACACGATGCTTGCATTTTTAATAATACCTGCACAGAACGTCTAATTATCATAGAAAAACAAGCTACCGGCCAGATAAACAGGACCGATCTCATGATACAGAGTCATTTTAGCAAGGAAAAACTGGATAAAGCGCTAAAATCCGAGATAGAAGCCCAGTTTTATAAAAGAGATAAAGACGGAAACGGTCGGGCGTCCTTTGGTGGAATATGCGTTAGTGGGAAATTAGTAGAAAGGGAGGAAAAGGGGGGGATTTCACTTTTTACACTTTCTTACATGAGTAACTTAAACCTAATCAAAACTTAATATTTAGTATAAGTTAATTATTTGATTAAATTAAAAACTATTAATTATCCATCTAAGTGGTAATAAGTTACAAGTATATATT
>DATFMH010000011.1:0-10305 GCA_035267045.1 Balneolales bacterium | reverse complement strand
CATAAATACCAGCCATAATACCTGCCCAACCAGAGAGTGACAGAAATTTCGAAGAACGCTCCATCATTGAGCGTATCTCAGCGATATCCCGTATATAATCCTGCTCGTCTTTCATACAAAGTACTTTTTATTGCAAAGTATTATATTCTTTACAATTACGCAATAATTGGCTGAAATAATTTTTATAAAAACAACGGATGATCGATCACAGAGGCTGTGAAAAAACTATAAATCAAATTCAATTGCCTTAAATAATTTAGATACTTCGCGCAATTTCGCTTTGCTTACCCACTCTCAATCTCTCCCTTTCACGGATAATTCCGCGACAGGGAGAGAGGCTCTTCAACAAAACTCAAAAACAATTAAAAAATTAAGGTGCCTTGTCGCTTGCATTGTTTTTTTTCATAGTCTCCACAGGCGACAGATAAATTCGTTAGAAAATAGTACACTTTCTGCCTGATGTTCTTCTCGATTCCAACGTCACGGTTGGGATCGCTAATCCTGAAACTCTGTTTCATTTATAAATTAAATCAACCATTCCTTCCTCATTTCCAGTAACTGTTATGACCCTGTAAGGTATCGTGTATGAGTCACAGAATTGGTTCTTAATCGTTTTTGGGGGCTTCGGAAAGTAGTATTTTGGAGCCTGGTGTTAAAAATGACGGTTGATCACGAAAATCGGCATATTCGCGTTACTCATTCGAGGAGTTGTCACCCGGTGCTACATGAAAGTGGTGAAGAACCCGATGAAACACAGGTGCAATAATTACTGACATAACCATAACAAAAATGATAACGCCGCACACGCTGAATAGGATCTGAAAGATTTTAGCCCATTCGGTATGTGGTTCAAATGCCGGTCCATTTCCAGTGATCACCATCGCCGCATTTAATATACCATCCAGCAAGCTCAGCCCCTCAAGATAGTGGAATCCAAGGGTGCCGATTAAAATGGCAGCAGCCTCTATGAAAATGCCAAGGAAGGCGAAAATGATCATACGTTTTGCGAATTGCTTCCTGGGTAATAATTGTTCCTGTTTCCGTTCAAATCGTCTGCCCAGTATTCTTTGCATAACGTTGCTCCGCACTTCCATTTCAGTTTATCAAACGACTTATGATAAAAAGAGTCATTTTTGAATTATAATTTAGAAGATACCTGCTTAAATGGTCCCGGGTGAATCTATTTAAAAAGCTCAAGATTGATCGCTTTTGCCATCATACGGTACCCAAGCGGATCTGGATGAAGATGATCACCGGAGTCACCTTTGGGGATGAGGTGTAACGGATGCGCCGGATCGCGCATGGCAGCATCAAAATCGATGACGGCATCGAAACGGCCGCTGTTTCGTATCCATTGGTTGACCTTCTTCCATGCTGCAATATGACCCGGTTTGTCATAAAATGACCCTGCAAAAGGAGTCATTGTTGCTCCATAGACTTTAATACCATGGGCATGTGCCTGCTTGATCATCCACTTATAGGAATCAATCAAGCGGTCAGCAGTAAAGCCGGAGGCCTTAACACCATGGGCCCCGCCAATATCATTTATTCCTTCCAAAATGATCAGCCATTTCACTTTTGGTTGTTTGAGTACATCACGGTTAAACCGGTTCAGCGCTGTGGGACCCAGGCAACCGTGAAGAATGCAATTACCGCCAATCCCTTCATTCAAAACGGATATATCTTTTGTTGAAGAGTTTGCCTGAAGACGACGGGCCAGGTCGTCGGTCCACCGGCCATTTTTATTGGTACCCGAAGCATGTCCGTCTGTTATAGAATTGCCGAGCGCTATAACGCTTTCTGCGGATTTGGGGGCCATAACATCAATTCGGTCGATTGTATACCAGTGATTCATCCGGGTACCGGTGGTGATATTGGTTGCCGAAACTTTATCACCCGACACAAGGTAAGATGTTTCTCGCGAGCCGGGATGTCCAGTTACATTTGGAGAAATATGACCATAATGAATCGTGATTGTGACGTTACTTAATGGCTTAAGTTTGAAAGGGAATGGATCTGACGTAACAGCATTACGTGCCGGAATAGTTACTTCAGATTTCCCATTGAAAGTCAACGATTTGTCCGTACCCGGTATAATGGCACTGCTGTCTGCCGTTACCGCAATATGTACAGATTTTATTGTTAGAGGTGTAGTACTGAATTTATTGGAAAACTGTACCCGCAAACGGTTTCCACCGAGCGAAACATGTACGATCTGCCGCAGGGTGTTATTCATTAATCCCGGTTTGGGTGGCATATTGCGTGGTTCAACTAACTGTGGTGAAGCTCCCCAGGTACCAATCCATTCTCCGGACTGTTTATGATTACCGGTCGGCCTGGCCTCGCTGCAAGAAAAGAAGAAAAGAACGAGAAATAATCCAATAAAAGCCGGCAGAGTAATAATCGAACGAAGGTTGAACGAACGGGTGAAATTATAAAAGAAAGCGTTATGCTGATGCGATTTATAATACATTATATATATCCTTATTAAGACATTTACGATGATTCATCCGGGACAGATTCCACCTTTGAAAATGGCACATGAATCTGAAAAATCATTGAAAAAAAATTTATGGCTGATATTCATTAATGATCAATATTTATATCTCCAAATATTCAAAGAGTAAAATATTAATTGAAAACATTCAAAATATTTCGAAGGCTAAACGATAAAGCCGAATAGAAATGTAAAAAAACAAGGATACATCTTTATTTAAGTGAGTGGTAAACACTGTTGCTTATGTTAATCATTCAATCCCTTACCCTCGAGAATTTGCGGTATATATTTTTCAACTCTTCGCTCCCTTGTTTTGGATTGTTTGGCCTGGGAAAAATAAAACAGGTAGCCTCTTTGCCGGCCCGGCGTCAGTTCATCAAAAGCTTCTTTCAAAGCCGGATCTTCATCTAATTTAGTCTGAAATTCTTCAGGAACCTCAAAATCCGAAGTTTTTTTCATCTTCACTTTTAAACCGGCTTTTTCCACTTCAATGGCTTCTTTAATATACTCTTTCAGGATGGGTTCCAGTTCAATGATTTCCCGGGCATTGGTGAACCGAACCTGGCGCGCTGCCTGTACATTATCCGTTTGTTGAATTAAAATATCATTCGGATCTTTTATTAAGGTCCCTTTGTGAAACAGAAGTGCACAATATTCTTTAAAACCGTGTATTAAAACGATGTTTTTCTTCTGATATGTGTAGCAGGGATGCATCCACTTAAATTCTTCGGTCAGCCCGCAGTCAAGAACGATCAATCTCAATTGTTCAAATTCTTTTCGCCATTTCTTTGAGTTACGTAAAAATTCATCAACTTTTGGATTCATGCTTATCTCTGATTAAAGGACTTTTTATTTTAAATATGTTTAAAGGGCTTTAACACAAACCTTCCGAAGGCAATAAACGCGCAAAAAGCGGCCACAACAAGCCAGTAAATCAGATGGCTGTAATCTGTATTACCGGAAAAAATAAACAACCCGGAAAAGAGCAGCATTTCCGCGGCTATGAAGGTAGCTGCTATTGGGGTCATGATGCCCAGTTTTTTATTTAGTGCCGGAAGGATAAGGGCAACGGCGCAAATCAGCTCAATAATGCTCAATACTACCCAGGAACTGTGTGAAATAGCACTCAGGGAAGGCACGGTTTGCGCCGGATTTGAAAACTTCCATATCGCGCCTATGAGGGTATGCAGAGCAAGAAGAATTTGAAGAACCCATAAGAGAATATTCACGGTTTACCTCCTTAAATGATTTGATGTAATAAGATTTTAATTAAGATCACTTTCATTATACTGTATTATTTCAGTTTGTTTACGATGCCCTGCAACCGGTTATGTGCCATATTCAGTCCCTGTGCAAACGGCAACTTCAGTTGTCGGTCCCTTTGGGCAACCGATTCAAATATGGTGTGTATACGTAATTTACTTGTTTCATCAGTGATTTTTTTAAACACTAACAGCTCAAGCTGGACGCCAAAAGCTGCATTCTCCATTTCAAATGTCCGCGTGATTTTCCGGTTCGGTATAAAGTCATGGATGACCCCATGGGCACGAAATACGACCTTCCCCTTAGAATCGGTTGTTTCAAATTGGTAACTGCCGTGTTTTTTACTTTCGAGTTTCAACACTTTCGTTCCCATCCATTGCACAACAAGATCAGGCTCTTCATACGCTTTAAATAATAATTCCACCGGCAGATCGAAATCCCTCGTAATCATTATTTCCTGTTCGCCGTCTTCGGCATGTACCTGTGTTTTTCGTTCCATGTATCTCTATTTATTTGATTGGTATTTTTTCATCGTAGCTTCCAGTTTATTAAACCGGTCGTCCCACATTTTCCGAAATGGCTCAATAAAGTCAGCTATTTCTTTTACTTTTTGGGGATTTAAGCGATAGTATATTTTCCTGCCATTTCGCTCTTGTTCCAGCAGCTTGCATTCGGTTAGAATTTGCAGGTGTTTTGAAACGGTCGGGCGTGCCGTGTCGAAGTTCGAGGCTATGGCACCTGCGGTCATGGATTGCGAGATCAACAATAGGAGTATAGCTCTTCTTGTCGGGTCTGCTATGGCCTGGAAAACATCACGTCGTAAATTCATTGCGAAGCACGTTAGGTAAATATGTTGCTATTTGACTACGAATATATATGTAGCTATTTAGCTACGCAAATTTATTTTTAAAATAATTTTAAGAGGATTAAAGATGGGGCCTGCAAAGTCGAATGATTGTTATCGATTATACAAACGGCAGATTCAGAAACGCCTATAGACTGGATGAACCCAGTAAAAAAAACCTGTACATAAAGGGAAAGGTTACATTTCACCTATGCCCGGATTAACTTCAGAAAAATTAGTAACAAATTTGTATAATGGATTATACGCTAACTTAATTACCGCATTATGAAGAGAGAAGTTATAAACAGGATATACCGGAAAGCTGATGCCGATTTAGCCAGGGCCCGGAAAGAGCTTTACAGACCGGAAGAAGACGTGGTACTTTATACCTCGTGTGTGTCAGCCCGAAGTGCTATGTATCGCTATTTGGTTTGTCTTTCCATGCTTTCCCGGAAAAAGGGTGATATCGATTCTATTGAAAAAGGAAAAAAGCCAATGAATCAACTTATTAAAGAAGCTGGGAAAAAATATCCTGAAGTAGCAAAAATGGATTTTAGTGCTGTGCATTGCAAACGCAAGGATATTAAAAATGTCCTCGACAATGAGGAGACCCATTTTTGCAATAATACGGAGATGGTGAACAGGTGCACAAACCTTGCGAATCAGCTTAAAGAGATCGTGACAGAGCGGGCTTCTAAGTTTGTTCAGCCGTAACGATCTTATATCAGTTACTCTCGGGATGGATCAGCACCCATATTTCATTTATATATCCAATCAACCTATTATGGGTGCATATGACGAGTCTGTGCATAAATAAAAAACAAAGTTCAACAGACATTTAGTAAAATACGGATATAATTATTTCTTTAACCCCATGCATAAAGATACCGTGTGTGAAGTAATTATATCCGGATGATAAATAATATAATTGATTAGTCTATTTATTTTTCCCTTTCATGTTACCCAGAGTCATTGGTGGATAATCTGACATCTTATAATTAACGTTGGCATGTTTATTGATATTGGTTACTGTCATAGTAGTCTTATCACCGTTATTAAGGTTTTCAGAAGACATTTCCATAATCATGCCGGACGGATAATCCTCAGGGACTTTACCCTTAAATTGCTTAGTATTGTTGTATACGCCGAATAAATTTTGAACCCCGAGATTGACCTGCCGGGTAACCCACATCTTTGATCGCAATGAATCGGACTTATATTGGTACCCTGTACAGTTATATCCAGCTATAGTTTTATTTCCGATTTTAGTAAATCCATGCCAAACGTTAACCGTGTCCCATTGTAAAGGTTGTTGCGATACGGCCTCCTGGCTGTCTGCCGGGGCTTGTCTCCAGTCATAAGCAAATGAATATTTATTTTTATCGCTCTTCATCAACATTAGCAAAGCATCATTCTTAAAATCATAAATGATAAATACATCACCATTTTGTTTACTGTCGGAATCCTGTTCATTAAACTGAGCTCCGGTATATTTTTGATGATCATTAAAATTGAATTTCATAATTACAGGCGATTGAGGTTTACCATCTTGTACTGATTCGATTTTCATGGTGGTCACGATGTTGAAATGATAAATATCCTCAGTTTTAACATTTGAACTTAGGGTAAACGGGGATCCTTTACCAGGTTGTGCATTTTTTACAACTTCACCTATATATTGGTCCCAGGCTCTTTCAACCATATTACTTGCAGCCTGCTCTACCGTTTCGTCCACTTTTTGTTCAACTTTTCTCTCTACAGCATGTTCTGCTTTGTGCTTAAGTCTTTTAAAAAACTGGGCATCACAGTTTTGATTTGACATACTTAAAAAAAGAATGGTAAATACAAATAAAACCAGGTATTTCACAGTACCCTCCTCTGTTTTTTTTTATGATAAATGCCTGATCAACCCCAAAAGGCATTCTGAACCAATTGTTTATTTGATAATTATTGACTTCAGTATAAATAAAATCAATTTAAAAATTAAGGTAAAATTGAGTTAGACAGTGTCATTAAAAAGTGGGTTTAATACGAAAAGAGTATATATGGGATAAAACCCATCGCTGCCTTGTCGGAACGCACCCGTACCAGGCAACATCAGATGGTCACGGTTTTGCTTCTCTATAATTCACCAATCCCATTCGCAGCTCTTTGCAAGTACACCTGGCCGGTATTTTTCCCGGTGTTTGAAAGTGAAAGCACTAATAATCAGTTTTCATTTGATTAAAGCCATATTTTCATTAAATCAACTCACCCGTTTTCCTTTCATCAACATCCTTACGGCATCTTGTAACGAGCCGGCCGGAATAACTTCACCCGCATTGACAAAATAGATTTCATCGGCATTTTCAATGGTATTCAGACGATGGGCAATTATGACTTTTGTACTTGTCTCAGGCAGTTTATTTAGAATATTTTCCAGTAACTGCTCGGTCACGGTATCGACGTTGGCTGTGGCCTCGTCCAGAATGAGCAACTCCGGTTTCCGAAGGATTGTTCGTATAAAGGCGATAAGTTGTTGCTGTCCCAGGCTTATTTCATCACCTGAAATATCCAGTTTCGTTTCCAGTCCCGATTCGAACCGATCGATAAAACTTCCTAATTCCTCTTCCTTTAAAAGGTCAGTTAAACGATCGTTTGTATAATTTTTAAAATCCTCGTTACCGTATAAAATATTGTCCTTTATGGTTCCGGAAAAAAGGAAAGGTTCCTGAAGTATAAATCCTATTTTCCCGGTTCTCTCTTCATGGGTATATGTGCGTATATCTCTTCTATCCAAAAAGACTATTCCTTTAGTAGGATCGTATAACCGGTCAATCAGTGAAGCAATAGTCGTTTTTCCACCCCCGGTCGGCCCGACAAATGCATAGGTTTTTCCCCTTTCAAGTTCAAAACTGATATTATGCAATACCTCGCTTCCGTTCGGATAAGCAAATGAAACATTATGAAAGGACAAAAGGGATCGACTATCGGCTATTTTATCATTTTGAATGACAGGCATATTGTTTTCCAGGCTTAATATATGGGCAATACGGTCCCAACCGGCAAGAGCTACCTGGAAATTGGCCCATAAAGCGGCAAGTTGCCGTAGCGGGTTATAAAAACTGGTAATGTATGCAAGAAAACTGATTAACAATCCGACGGTGAAGGATCCTTTTGCAATAAGATAGATGCCAAAGGTGAGCACAACCATCTGGCCAATATTTGAGAAAAATCCATACACAGGCATGAACAGGTTATTGGCGAGTCCGGCGGATACCGCATGTACATAATTTTCCTGGTTCGATTCATCGAATTTTTCCCTGAAGTAATCGCTGCGGTTAAAAGCAACGATTACTTTGAAATTATTCAGACTTTCCTGAACCGCCGAACTAAGAGAACCTACACTCTGCATGCTGACGTAATTTCGTTTTTTTACCCATGGTGATATAAAACGGGTGAAAATCCATATTAAAAGGGCTGGAGACAATGCCGCGGCACCAAGAGGTAAGTTAATGGACAGCAAAAAAATTCCGGACCCGATCATGATGAGAATAAACCTTGTGAATTGCATCAGCGATTGAGAAAAAAACTGGTTTATCTTATCGGTATCATTATTTATTCTCGAAATGAGATCACCGGCTTTATTCTGGTTGAAAAAGTCTACCGGTAATTCCTGCAATTTGTTAAATACAGCGTTTCGTAGTGTAAATAACATGTCCTGGCCCACGGTGCCCATCAGTTTTGTCTGAATATAACCAGCCCCGAAAGTGATAATATACATGACGAGCAGGATACCACTGTACACAAGAACCCCATGATATTCCTTGGTCTGAACATATTTATCGATAGCTTTACCAATCATTAACGGGGCGATAAGATTCAATACCGCGGTTATAACCATAGCTGCGAATGCTTTGATCAGCAAAGATTTCTCATCAACAAGATGAGAAAGCAAGTTCTTTAAAGAAGTCAGGGTGGATTCCCGATTCTCCTCATCGCCGGTATTTATATTAAGATTGTAATTCATACGAGCTTGTACTTTTTTGGGAATTATAAATTTGTACGTACTCAGGACAACTTTCGAGGAGCTTATCGTGTTTACCGGTGGCAATTACTTCTCCTTCCATCAGAAGGATGATTTGATCAAAATGAGTCACAGGAGTTATTTTCTGGGTTATTGAGACCAGCGTTAAATCTTTATAGTTGTCTCTTACATTAGTTAAAATTTTTTGTTCGGTTTGAAAATCAACACGGGCCGTAAAATCGTCCAATAACAGGATTTTAGGATTGAGGGCTAAGGCCCTGGCAAGCATGATTCGTTGTTTTTGTCCACCGGAAAGGCTGGTACCGCGTTCGGAAACAATCGTGTCCAGTTTATCGGGAAGCGTTTGGATAAAATCTTTTAATTCAGCGGTTTCAATGGCTTTTTCGAGTGATTCATCACTTACGTGATTATTAAAAGCAATATTTTCTCTCAGGCTCAAATTAAACAAAATACTGTCCTGAAATACAATGCCAACCTGACGATGAAAAGTATCTTTATTATACTCGTCAATAGCATGTCCATCAAATTTTATGGAACCCGAATTTGGCCTGATCAACCCGGTCATCAAATATAAAAGCTGACTTTTACCCGCAGCCGTTGGGCCAATTATAGCTGTTCTGGAATTTGACTTAATGGTAAAATGGACATTCTTCAGAACGGGTTTTTCCCCATAAGTCACCGTTATGTTTTCCAATTTGATGTTACCCTTAAGGGTTTTGTCAATTTTTCCTGTTTCTTGCAATTCAGGAGTTTTCAGAACCCGGTCGATTCTGATATAAGAGGCGGATGAACGGGCGATGACATTGCTCATGAATCCAATGGTGATTATTGGAAATATTAAAATACTGATATAACTGTTAAAAGCGGCAAAATCGCCTAAAGTCATACTCCCCTGGATAACAAAATGTCCACCTAATGCCAGGATTGATAATGTGGCAAGATTTGCGACAAAAGTGATGACCGGTATTAATGTCGCGAATAAGGTTAAGATAGATATACCAATATCCTTAGCCTCCGTATTAGCCGATAAGAATTTAAAATATTCCGTTTGTTGCGAATTGATTACACGGATGACTGCCGCCCCTAAAATGCTTTCATTTATCACTTTATTCAACCAGTCGATGACTTCCCGGCTTCTTTTAAACAGAACCCGGACTTTTTTTAATACGGCATAAAAAGCGCCGCCTATAATAGGAATGATGGCAATTACTGTTAAGGCAAGGCGCCAATTAATGGTAAGCAAAAGGATAGTCGTGCCAATGACTATAAATATGGAAGACGCTAAAGACGCCACGGCCTGCGAAACGAACAACTTAACAGCATCGACATCGGAAGTCAGATTCGTCAATAACGTAGCCGGACTCGCTTTTTGGATAAAAGCATAGCTTTGGCGGGATATTTTATCTGAGAGCTTTTTCCTCAAATCCCGGGCAACTTTTTCAGAGGTATAGGTTTGAATTATACTTTGGAGGTAAGTAAAGATAAATATGATCAGGGTGACCGATAAAAATTCAATGGCAATGTTTTTAAACTGATAATGTCCGCCTGAGAAAGAATCTATTCCATGGGAGATAATCTTGGGTATAATTAAATTAAATCCATTTCCGATCAGCGCAAAGAATACGAGCAATACGATCATTTTCAAGTACGGTCTGATCAGGGACGTAAGTTTTG
>DATFMH010000010.1:0-3366 GCA_035267045.1 Balneolales bacterium | reverse complement strand
ACCGTTACCTATACTTATAATTCAGGTGACACTGTTGGAGATCTGATGAATGCTATAAACTCGGGTCTCGGTGCTTCTCAGGGATCCGCAAGTCTTGTAGATGGTATGCTTGTGTTCCGTTCGGCCCAAATGGGTGACAGTCAGTTTAATATTAATAGCCTGACGACAAGCGGGACCGGTAATATTAAATTCCCCGGTTTTGAAGTAAGTCAAAAAGGAGCAACGAGTTCTAAGACTGTCAGTTCCACTGTTTATGACAGTTTAGGCCGTGCCCATACATTATTGGTCAAATTCACCCAGAAAGATAACGGAGACTGGGATTATACGGCCAATTTTTTGGATGGTGAGAAAATTACAAAGGGAAGTACCGGAACTATGAAATTTGATCAGTCCGGTAATCTTTCGAGTGGCAGTAATACTGAGATAAGCTTTGATCCTGGTAATGGTGCAAGTTCAACTACTTTTCAGTTGAATTTTGGAGATACGAAAAACGGAAGTAAAATCACACAATTTGCCGGATTCGATTCTACTAAGGTTACTTCTCAGGATGGCTTCACCCAGGGTAAAATGGTGGATGTCAAAATTGATAGTGATGGCTATGTCACCGGAGTATACGACAATGGTCAAAATATTACCTTAGCTCAGATAGCGCTGGCCAAAGTTCAGAATAATGATGGTCTGGAATCTCTGGGCAATGGATTGTACAGAGCCACCAATGCATCTGGCAATATGAGTTTTGATACAGCTAATAATATGAGTGATACCAATGTTCGTTCCGGATCTTTGGAGGGTTCGAATGTTGATCTTGCCCGACAATTTACAGACATGATAACCTCTCAACGAGCGTATCAATCGAATGCGAGAGTTATCACAACTGCTGACCAATTACTCAATGAAGCTGTTAATCTAAAACGATAAATAAATGTGAGTTATAACCATGATGTCCCTGCAAATGCAGGGGCATCTTAAATAATAAAAAAGTTGGATAGATCAACGTTAAGCGGTTTTGTAATAGGATTTTCGCTGATCCTATTTGCAATTATGTCCCAGGGAAATTTAATGATATTTATAAATTTCCCTTCTATGTTAATTGTGGGTGGCGGTGTCTTTGCAGCCACTATGATTAATTATGGAATCGAAGCCATTAAAATAAGCTTTACAGTTGTTAAGAATGTTCTGACAGCAAAAGATTACGATCTCCGGACGGATATCGAATTAATGAATATGTTTTCACGCAAAGTTCGTAAAGATGGTCTTCTAATGTTGGAGGATGATGTTCAGAATATAGACCACGGTTTTTTGAAAAATGGTTTACAATTAGCGATAGACGGTGTCACTAAAGACAGCCTGGAGAATATTCTGATCGATCAAATAAGAAGCCTGACCAGGCGATATGAGAAGAGTTGTGACGTGCTTGATGCCATGGCGAACTTTTCACCGGCCTTCGGAATGATAGGTACGGTTATCGGCTTAGTACTTATGCTTCAGAATATATCGGATCCAAATACACTGGCCACGGGATTATCCGTAGCTCTTATTACTACCTTTTACGGTACTGTATTGGCCAATATGGTGTTTGGTCCTTTGGCCGGTAAAGTAGGACATACCATGGATATAGAAAATGGTCGATATGAAATGTTTAAAATAGCCATAATGTCTATCGTGAATGAAGAAAATCCACGCATTATGGAAAAGAAAATGTTGAGTTATGTCGAACCCGACAAGCGAGCCGAATACATCCATTACTATGATACTCAATCAAAAAATAAAAAACGTGATGAAGTCCTGTATAAGAACTGGATTCATCAACAAGGGAATCAATGGGAAGAGCTTCTAAAAGTGCTGGAAACTGGCTGACAACATACAGCGATTTCATTACGCTGATGATGATTTTCTTCATTGTCCTGTACCAGTTAACCCCGGGAATTAAGAAAAAAAGATTTGAAATGATTATTGGTGCATTTCAAGGTAAGGAGAGTGTGTTCAAAGGGGAAGCTATGATTGATAATAAAATTCAGACAATCCAAAATAACAGGGCAAAAAACTGGCAGAAACTCAAAGATTATGTTAAAAAAAATGATTTAACTGATGAAGTCCAGGTTAAAACGATACCCGGTGGTATAAAGATTATTTTGGGAGAAGGTCTGACGTTTAATAGTGGTTCGGCCCGAATATTGGATAAGGCCAAAGTTGTTTTAAAAGAGATTTCTGATAGAATTGACACCTATACCGGAACAACGATAAAGGAAGTGGATATTCAGGGTCATACTGATAATGTGCCCATTTCATCAACGAATAAGCAATTTCATGACAACTGGGAACTGGGTGCCGTCCGGGCGACTTCTGTATTGGAGTTTATAACAGCTCATACACATATACCTTTGAAGAAATATAAGGCCAGTACCTATGGTGAGTATCATCCTATAGATTCAAATTCCACAAGAGCTGGCAGGCGAAAAAACAGACGTGTTGAGATTTATGTACGATATAATAAAGTAAAAAGTAAAAAGAACACATTTTACTCAATACCGAAACGAACTAATAAATGATTTTATGGCAAGTGTCGAGGAAAAAGAATTAGTTAAACAGGCTCCGGAGAATGAATCTTCCGGACAGGGACAAGAAAATGGCCCTTCATTAATTTCCAAAGTTGGAAAAATTTTCCTGATCATCGTTGCTTTGGTCTTACAAGGCTGGCTTGCCTATACAGTGGTTGGTAAAAATTATAAATCCATTTATAAGATGGTAAAAGGATCCCCCAAAAATGATCCCGGTGTATTTTATGAGATTAAAGATATCGTGGTAAACCCGGCTGATACGAAGGGAGAACGCTATTTATTGGTCTCATTGGGCATAGAATTAAATGAAAAACAGGATCTGGATATCATGAAAAAGCATAATCCAATCATACGTGACAGGATCATCTCAACCCTTGCCCGGGAGAGTATGAACGATTTAAGTAGTATTCAAGGGAGACATAAATTAAAAGTTGACCTGTTAAATACAATAAATGACATCGTTAAGAAAAAAATGGTCCGAAATTTGTTCTTTACTGAGTATGTGATGCAGTAAAGAATAAAACTGATTAATGGCAAAAAATAAAAACCCCAAAAGCGGACATGAAAGATCGATCGACCCGGTAGTTGCAGGGATGGAAAAAAAATCGGTTGATCCCAATAGTGATATTCGTAACTATGATTTCAAGCACCCCAAGCTTGTTAGTAAAGAAATCATGCGGATACTTCACAATATCCATGAACAATTTGCACGTAATCTCGCCCGTATTCTTGCTAATACGCTTGCGCTGCGGGTAGAGGTGGATGTTTTGGATATCGATCAGGTTGTGATATCTGAATATTTGAATAC
>DATFMH010000009.1:0-3499 GCA_035267045.1 Balneolales bacterium | reverse complement strand
CTATTCAATTCTATAAAAGTCTGGGAGCAAACCCGATGAACGATTGGACGGTTTACCGGGTTACTGGTAATGCCCTAAAAGAATTGGGCTCCTGAATTTTATAACAATTACTCTTTCCTTATTACTTTATAATTTGTTGAGCTTACATTAATTATTATTAATAACATCAGATTATAGTTGCATTAATATGGTATTATATTTCCCGTTCATTGCGGTTTTAATTGTATAATTAATATCAAAGAAGGCGATGCAAAACCAGGGATTTTGTTCAATATCAAAGCCTGATTGACTTCGAAACCGCGACATATTAACCATATTCGAGGTTTTAGAAGTCGTAAAAATGCAGATATTGGGCAAAAGAACAGTTTTGCAAAGTCTTCTCATAATCTACTTTTTCTATTCTAATTAATAAACGTGATACAAATCAATGAGACGTCGTAAGCGATATTTTCATATTCATCTGATTGTTATATTCCTTGCTATTTTCTTAAGCGCTTGTGTCGTACAGAAAAATCCTGTAACGGGAAAAAAACGTGCATATGCCTATTCATGGAGCCAGGAACGACAAATCGGTGAAAATGCCGATAAACAAATACAGCAGGAATACGGAGTTTATGATGATCCGAAATTACAAGAGTATGTCAGTAGGATAGGCCAAAAAGTCTTATCGGAAAGTCATTTACGCAGAAAAGATACACCGGAAAAATTTAAGGAAACGCCATTCACATTCCGCGTCTTAAATAGTCCCGTAGTTAACGCTTTTGCTCTTCCCGGTGGCTTCGTATATGTAACACGAGGATTACTTTCTCATCTTGAAAATGAAGCCCAGTTAGCGGTCGTATTAGGTCATGAAATAGGACACGTAGCCGCCCGGCATGCTTCTCAACAGGCGCTCCAACAGAAAATTGGTCAGGCCGCTTTGATAGGTGGTGCAGTTGTTGGACAGGAAGTATTCGGCGTTTCCGGTCAGGATATTCTCAATCTTGGTAGTTCAGCTGCCCAACTTCTTTTTTTACGGTATAGCCGCGATGATGAAAGAGAAGCAGATCAATTAGGTGTGGAATATGCCGCAATGTCCGGTTATCAGGCAGCATCTGCATCACATTTTTTTACGTCATTAAAAAGATTATCAGATAAATCAGGTCAAAACCTGCCATCACTACTGTCAACCCATCCGGATCCGGGTAACCGGGAAAAAACAATTGTTAAATTAGCTGATCAATGGAAACAAAAAGGGTACGATCAAAAAGTTATTGATAAGCAGGCATTTATGAATGAAATAAATAATATTATTTATGGTGACAACCCACGAGAAGGATTAACACAAAACGGATATTTCTTTCATCCTGATCTGAAATTTAAATTTCCCGTACCTGATAAATGGCAGGTTATTAATCAGGCATCACAAGTCGTTTTTGTTTCTCCCAAACAAGATGCGATCATGATTATGAGTATCGATTCACAGTCTGAAAATCCCAGGCAGTCTGTTATGAATGTTATAAATCAGAATGGAATACAGGTTTTAGAAACCGGATCTGCTAAGAGTGGCGACATAACAGCATACAAGGCAACAGCAACGGCACAAACGCAGAATAATAAGACGATTAAATTATTCATTTATGCCCTGGATTTTAATAATAACATTTACCGGTTTACGGATTATTCGGCATTAGAAAACTTCCCCGATTTCCAGCCTGACTTTATTAACACTGCCCGGGGTTTTTCTAAAATTACTGATTCGAAAATATTAAATATTAAACCGGTACGTCTTCATGTTGTTAAAACCCAAAAATCGGCTCCTTTCAAATCGTTTTTGCCATCTAAATTACCCATGAATCTGAAACCGGACGATATTGCCATTATTAATCAAGTCTCTCTAAATGAAAACATTTCAAGTGGAAACGATTTAAAAATACCGGAACAATAAACTCTTATAAAAACAAAACAATAAAGATAATGATAATGATACAGTGATCAATGAACCGGGAAGCAATTAACAAATGGTTACTGGGGGAACAAGACTAAAAATAGAAAGCCATCTCCATTATCAGTAGAGATGGCTTTGATGAAAGCACTAAATATACTTTCACTTTGGGTTTATGATGTGTGTTATTTATTTCAGGTTTTATCTGAAGGATTGGGGTTGAAGATATCTACTCTCTCTTTTCCTTTTACGGCAATTTCACCAAGCATACCTTTCCTTACCACTCTGGTCAATGAATGATCAACCAATTTTACTGTTTCCGGCACTGGAAAATCCAATTCGAAAACACCGGTACTTCCCGGAGGTACATGCATGGTTTGTACAAACCGTTCAGGTTTATTTATAATAGCTCCGGCACTCCATGCTTTGGTAAAGATATTTCCTATAGGGTGGAAACTCGAGGTTAAATTCGGTCCGCCATTAACAAAGAATATTCGTGCTGTTTCTCCTGTTTTAACCTGCATGGCACCATGAACATCCGGTGTTAATGCATGTTTTTCACCATTTAATACCACATAAGTCGGATCTTCTGCGAGCATGCTTTTAAAGTCAAAATCATGTAAACCGCCTTCGCCCGCTTCCTTAACGGTATATATTTCATTCTGACCTACATAAAATTCGTGGTCAACTTTAGGTAATCCTTCTGGTGGCTCAACTAATATCATACCATACATACCACTGCTAATGTGATAATCCATATTAGGTACTGCACAGTGATAGATAAATGCTCCCGGATACATCGCTTTAAATCTCATATTGCTTTTTTCTCCCGGAGCTACTAATGTGGCCATATTACCTCCACCCGTACCATAGACAGCATGCATATCAATATTATGCATTCTTGATGTGGAATTTTTCAATGTCAAATTAACCGTATCGCCTTGACGGACACGTATCATCGGACCGGGAATCTGTTCATTCCATGTCATATATTTAAACACAACACCCGATTCAATCCGAGCGGTTACTTCTTTTGCTTCCAGGGTTACATCATGCGAGATAGCATGATTTCGATGTATCGGCGCCGGTATTTTTGTCGGATCAGCAGCTACCCGTTTAGCAATTGTACCGGCTGGAAGGATAGAACCAATCGATTTTTTGGGAACTTCTTTTTTAGCTTTTGATGAGAAAAAAGGTATCGTAGCCCCTGCTACTCCACCCGTTACCACCATCGAACCCATTACTTTTAAAAAATTTTGTCTGGTGATAATTTTTTTCGATTCTCCTGTTTGCTCTCTTTCATTATCTAATACTTCATTATTCATAACACTCACTCCTGCATTTCATTATATTAGGAATTAATACTATTTTATCTTAATTAAACCCAAAAAAATTAAAAGTTTTATTTAACCCGATCAACAAAACATGTGAGATCTTATGATTAATCATATGACACTTGTTTTATTAATTGATAATAATATAAGAATTAAGACTATTTTATCCTAATTAAAAATATTTTTTTTTTAAATAAACAAATAAGAATAACCTATGTGATTGTTTTCACCACTATCATCA
>DATFMH010000008.1:0-14591 GCA_035267045.1 Balneolales bacterium | reverse complement strand
TAATTACATTGAGAATACGACCTGTGAAAATATAACATATCATGACGACGGACGACTGACCATCGACGACACGGTGTTGGGTGTTGTCCTGATATAAGTTGACAGATTAATGGTTTATTTAAGCGGCCCGATGGACCTGCTCGGGCGTTGCATAATTTAAACTCAGATGAGGACGATCGGTATTATATAAACGGATCGCCTCGATGGCTATCGGAACATTCTTTTGCGGTTGTTCATGCCGTTATTAAACCCTTCCGGGGTTTAGAATGCTTCTCATTTTTTCTCCGGGTTGCACCCGGAGCTATTCAAATTTATATCTCATCACAGGGTTCTGAGCGTTGGTTTCGAGTGGGAGGCAGAGCCTCATTCTCTGCGTGAAGGGGCAGAGCCCCATCACGAGATATATTTTAGCCCCGTCACGAGATATATTTTAACCCCATCACGAGATAAATTTTAGTCCCGTCACGAGATATTTTTTAACCCCGTCACGAGATATTTTTTAACCCCGTCACGAGATAAAACCGGAGGATGGAACTCAATAATTATTAAACCCCTTTAGGGTTTGGGCTTTTTCCCATTTTTCTCCGGGTTGCACCCGGAGCTATTCATATTAAAGCCCATTCAGGCTTAGCATTATTAACCGGCAGAACTTATTGTTCATTGCTCATTGCTCATTGCTCATTGAACACTGTAACCCTCTGTGCCTTTGTAACTCTGGAACTTTGTGCCTTAATACACTCAATAACTATGACCCTCTATGCGTCATGCTCTTTGCTTTCATTATTCTTTGTATATCAAATTATTCTGAGTTCCCATACGCATGTGGTATAAATAATTCTTATTTTTACCGTTCTTAAACATTAAATATTGATTGATCATTTTGTAATGGAAAACGGCGCGCGCGTCTTTGCTTATGTAACATTCAGCACTATGATAGGAATAGCCATTTACCTGTTCACCCACCGGCTATTCATTTATGTTGAATCTCCCGGTATAATAGGTATTGTTGCTTTGGCGGGATTCTTCCTGGTATACGGGAATATGGCTTTCGCCCTCGCCCGGCGCTTCGTGAGTAAGGCGATGAAAGGGGTTAACTTCCCTTACGTCCTCGGATTGTTATTGGTCGTTCCCACAATGTTATATATAGCATTCCAGCCACAGACAGGAGTACATAAATCAATGCCGGTACTCTTTATGGATCTTGCCATAGCCGGTTTATTGGGATCTTTTTGGGGTATTAAAAGTGGTTTAAAAAAGAGAAATAAGCGCCTTACAAGATTACAAAAAAAGGGGAAAAACCAATCAAACCACTCGGTTAGTAATCACTAACATTTTTTTAGTTCTGTACCGGCTTCACTATTTTTAAAATCAGTTGTATAAAGTTTATATACCGATATACGGATATATCAATATGATATGATGTTTATCAGGATCGATATGTGAGGATTATATTTTTAAAAAATAAGGAAGAAAATAATTTAATCTTTCGTCAAAGATCATTTGGTTCTCAGCTTAACATGTTTTATAATTCATGGAGGGTTTGAGTAACTCCATACAAATCAATGTAATACGTTTACGCTACTTGTATAAAGTTATCACTAAATGTAGATATTTTATAACATTAATAATGTCCCATAGAAGAATTATAATACCAGCTATCGCTTTAACATCCCTTATAATATTAGCCGGATTTCTGTTTCTTGGATCAGGTAATTCAAACGAATCTCCCGAACCCGTCACTTTAAAGGATATCGATTCGACAGCGATCAATATATCCGATAAAATAAATAATAAGACGGTTTTTGGTATTCCGGTTAACCATTTCCATGAAGTTAACGGCACTATTAAACGAAATCAGAATCTTGCAAACATTCTCGACAAACGGGGGATATCACCTCTGACTATTCATAACCTTGCCCGGGAATCCAGGAAAAAATTTGATGTACGCCATATTAGGTCAGGACATAATTTCCATTTATATCTTTCGAATGACACGGCAGCGGCCCCCCGTTACTTTGTTTATGAAATTGATCCGGTCAATTATGTTGTTTTTAACATCCGGAAACCTGAATTAACCTATACAGGAGCCAAAAAAGTAACCAATAAAACGGTACAGGCTTCAGGTATTATAAATACCTCGTTATACAATACATTAGCGTCAAATGATATTGCTCCTGTCCTTACCGGGAAATTAGCTGAAATATTCGCGTGGGAAATTGACTTTTACCACATTCAGAAAGGTGACCGGTTCAAAGTCATCTACAATAAGCAAATGATTGACGGTACCAGTATAGGTATTGGAAGTATCAAAGCCGCCTATTTTAAACATAACGGCAAGGACTATTATGCTTTTGCCTATGATCAGGATGGGGAAAAAGGATATTTCGATCTGAATGGACAAAGCCTGAAAAAAGCATTTTTGAAAGCACCGCTTAAGTATAACCGTATCAGTTCCCGATTCTCCTACCACCGGTATCATCCTGTATTGCATCGCTATCTCCCGCACCTGGGCGTTGATTTCGCGGCACCGACCGGCACCCCCGTTCATGCTGTGGGTGACGGTGTTATTGAAGTAGCTTCATACAACAGGGGAAATGGGCGATATATTAAGATCCGGCATAATAACATTTATGAGACAGAATATTTGCACCTATCCCGATTTGCCCGTGGTATTCATCATGGCAAAACCGTAAAACAAGGGCAACTTATAGGGTATGTTGGAAGTACCGGCCTTGCAACAGGGCCCCATCTCGATTACAGAATCTGGAAAAACGGCCGGGAAGTAAATCCTTTAAAAATTGACCTCCCATCATCTGATCCCATCGAGAAGAAGAATATGGATTCTTATAACCAACACATGGCACTATTGCTATCCGGCTTAAACAGTATCACGTTCCATAATGATGATAGAAAACACCTGGCATCGAATGTAACTCCCGATACCCATCAAAACCGGTCATTACAGGATAACTCCACTCTGTAATCCTTATTTTTTTAAATCGTTGGTAGTTGACAGTTGGTAGTTCAAAAAAGCTGATTACTTTATTTCCATTTCAAAAATATTCCATAACTGATTATCAAAATCACTATACTTCCCGCAGCCTGTTTTATCATTTATAAGAATCTGCCATGTAATGGAAATACAAAGAAAAATAAATTTTCAGGAATCGAGAGATTTCAGGGAGCTGATAAACGTAACTTTTGAGTTTATTAAGCAAAATTTTTTACCTCTGGGTAAGGCATTATTATATATCGCCGGACCCTTTGTTGTACTATCCGGCATTTTTACCAGTACGGTCATGATAAAAACAATGGCTAAATTTCCCGTCAATCAAAACGTCTCACTTACGGATTTGGTCAGTTCCATGTCCTCTTATTCATTAATGAACTATATATTCATGTTCATTACCAATTCCGTAATAGCAGGCGTTGTATACGAATATATCGTTTTGTATATACATGAAGGTCCGGGTAACTTTACATTAGGCGATCTTATTGAGACCCTGCAAGCTGACGCCTTTCATTTGCTGGGTATTATGTTTTTATCCACCATTCTTATTACCGCCGGCATGCTTCTTTTTATCCTTCCCGGTATATATCTCGGTGTATTATTATCCCCAATATTAATCATTGCTTTATTTGAGAACCTGGATTATGCAGAGGCTTTTGAAAGGTGCCGGATGCTCCTGTCCGGTTACTGGTGGTATACCTTCGGCCTCTTGCTCGTTGTCATCATTATCCAGACAATTTTAATGATGGCCATCAGCTTTCCCATAAACATTGTTTCACAAGCATTTATGGGACCCGCGAGTGAAGCATTGACAAGAAGTTCTCAAATTGTACTGATCGTTTCTTCCATTATCTCATCGGTTAATTACTTCCTGTACAGCATTCCAATGATTACCGTAGCCTTTCATTACTTTAATTTGTTGCAGCGTAAAGAGGGCATCGGATATATTGATTAATACCATCCCTTATATCTTCTTAAAATTATTTAATTTACAATAAGTGATATTATATCCTATACTATTTATTAAATGTAGTATCAATGCGCAAATAGCTTTATATCGTTTCTCATTGCTTGTCCATTAATTACGGAGGGGTTATGTCACTAGAAAAAGTTGGTATCCTGTTACTATTCATAAGTTTTAATGTTTTTCTGTTCAGTTCCTGTCGACAACAAGACACCCAGCAGGAACAATCGATGCGCGGTTCGGCGGTAGTACAAGAAAGGCCTGAAATAACAAAAGCTATTGCCGTGCTACATCCGACAAAAATGAATAATGTCTCAGGAACTATTATCTTTACCAAAGAGGATAATGGAATTCGTATCATCGCTGACATAAGCGGATTGTCACAGGGAAAATACGGTTTCCATATACACGAATTCGGAGATTGCAGTGCTGATGATGCGGTCTCAGCCGGGGGACATTTTAATCCGGAGAGTGTCAATCATGGCGGTCCTGATGCACCAATTCGCCATGTTGGTGATTTAGGTAATATTGAAGTCGGTGCCGATAGTTCCGGACACTACGACCGTGTGGACACGGTCATAACATTCAGCGGCTTACATTCTATTATCGGACGCAGTGTTGTAGTGCATGAAGGTGAAGATGACCTGACATCCCAGCCAACAGGTAATGCCGGAGCACGTTTAGGTTGTGGTGTCATTGGTATTGCCAGGTAATGTTTTCACTGATGTACCTCTTCCGGGTTCAATAGCGACTTATTCACAACATCTATCTCAAGCTTCCGGCTGAAGAGTTGTTCGAATAACTCACACTTACGCATCGTTCCCCATATTTCAAGTTCGGGATCACTTAAGCTGTGAATATGAATTACCACTTTATCCTTGAGAACTTCTGTTTGTAATTTTCTGATATTCTGATAATGGCTTCGATCGAGCCCGTCAGCCACTCTCATAAATGCCGACAACTTGACAATTTTATTTTTCACCTTTTTGGGTAATGAATCAAATTGCTCATGACGCTTATGTGGTACAGACCGCCGGTGATACCTTGCAACATGAGCCATAATCTCAATTTCCTCTTGCGTGAAACCTTTCAGATCGGCATTGAGAATCAGGTATAACGCATGTTTGTGATGCTTCCTGTGTGAAATATGATAGCCGATATCGTGCATGAAACTGGCATATTTAAGTAATTCACGGTCATTATCAGTCAATTTGTGATACTTCCGCGTCGCATCAAATAATTTCAGAGCGAGTTTAGCCACATGGCGGGAATGTTTTTCATGCCAGTTGCACTTTCTCAACAATTCGAAAACACTGCGTTCCCGCGGGTCGGGATGATGGGCAATTAATTTAAGCTCTTTCATATCCTGTTGAATATATCTCAAAATAATACCTTCACGAAGTGCATCAGTCGATGTCTTAATTTTCCTGATGTCATATTTTTTAATCACCAGGTCAAGAAGAATCATCCCCGGGATGATATAATCGACTCTTTTAGGATCGAGGCCTTTCACTTTAAGCCGCTCCTCCCGGTTCATATTCACTATATTTTTAAAAATTTTCCTGAAATCAGCCGGTGCGTATTCAAATTCATTTAATGTAACAGAGGTATCTATATTTTTGTTATTAGCCACGATCTCTGCAATATTCTCCATTGTTCCCGAGGAGCCGACAAGTACTGAAATGGGATGCTTCGAAACAGCTTTATCTACTTTCTTCAGTTCCTTAATAAAAAAATCTCGAATCCGATTCATCTCCTCTGGAGTAACAGGGTCATGAGAAATGAACCTGGCACCCGTTCTGGAACCACCTATTTTCCGGCTTATCAGTGAATAATTCTTCTTATTATTACCTAAAACAAACTCAACAGAACCACCACCGATATCTATCATCAATACCGCTTTATCGCTTATACTAATACCATGACGAACGGCTATTGAAATCAATTCAGCTTCGACTTTACCGGGAATGGCCAGGATTTTAATTTGTAACTCATCGATGGCTCTCTGTATAAACTCACCCCCGTTTTTGGCCTCCCGGATGGCACTTGTGGCATAGGCCAGAATTTTCTCGACACCCTGACTGTCACACAAGATTTTTATTTTTTTCAACGTATCAATACCTCTGTCCAGGGCACGCTGAGACAACTTGTGTTCCGTAATCTCACTACCCAGCCCTACCATTTCTTTGAGCGTATCAACCGTTTTATAACTACCGTCGGCACAAATGTCCGCTATTATAGCATGAAAAGAATTGGTACCCAGATCTATTGCCGCGATCCGTTTTTTGGTTAACTGCTCGTCGTAATTCATTTTATTCATAAAAGCATGGTATCTGTTATATGTTTTCCGTCACGGATACGTTAAGAAGGTAATATTAATTAATGTTGATTCGAAAATGTTGTAATGAGATGATAAAGAAAGTGTAATATTTCGATATTCTTTACATTTTATACGTAGTTTTACTATCAACTTACGTATATTTTATTCATTATTATTTAGAACGTACTATACGACTATAACATTTGCATGACTAACCATTTATGCCAAAATTAAAAGTCATAACTGTTTTTCTGTTACTGCTTTTTGTCAGTACTTCCTTGTCCTATGCTCAGAAAAAGGACGGCTCATACTTTCATGGAATGCTGATGGTGAAGTTAAAATCCAATAGTTATACAACGCTTGGCCATTTCAAACAGGGTTCGACTTCAAACAGCGCAATGGTTCAGAGTTATCTTAAGGGATATGGGGCCGATAAGTTTCAGTCGATATGGAAATCCGTTTATCGTGAGCAGGCTCTTAAAGCTATAGAACGACATAAGGTACCGGCCTCCAACTTAAACAATGTTATAGATAACCTTTCAAGATTATATGAGATTCATTATTCATCAGGTATCAATCCTGTTGAACTCGCTGCAAAAGTTTCACGTCTGCCGGGTGTGGAATATGCAGAGCCCGTTTTTATTCGGAAAACCACATTTGTACCTAACGACGCGTATGTTCAGGATGGTACATTAGACTATCTGAGATATGAAAATTTTTATCAGGCTTTTGATATCTCTAAAGGTTCCTCTTCGGTCATTATCGCAATTGTCGATTCGGGTGTTGATTATAACCATGATGACCTGAAAGGGAAAATGTGGACTAATCCCAATGAAACACTTGACGGTAAAGATGATGACAACGACGGTTACATCGACGATATCAAGGGTTGGGATTTCTGGGAAAGCGGTGATCCTGCTCTGGGTACAGTCAAGCAGGATAATGACCCTATTGCCGAATATTCCGATCATGGAACTCATGTGGCCGGTATTGCGGCGGCCAATACCAATAATAACATAGGAATAGCTGGTACCGGGTATAACTGTAAATTTATGGCCATTAAAGCCGGGGGTACGAAAGATCATCCCGATGAAATAGGCTTTGGTTTTCAGGGCATCATTTATGCGGCAATGCACGGCGCCGATGTCATAAACTGTAGCTGGGGCGGCGGCGGTTATTCGCAAAGTGAACAGGATATCATAAATGCTGTCTCAAAACTTGGTACCCTGGTGGTAGGTGCGGCCGGTAACGACAATACCAATAACCTGTTCTACCCGGCCGACTACAATAATGTTCTCAGTGTCGGTTCTATCGATACTTCCGATTCCAAATCATCTTTTTCTAATTACGGCCACGCCATCGATGTGATGGCTACCGGTTTGCACATATTCAGTACAATCAGAAACAACTCATATCGAACCATGTCGGGAACTTCAATGGCCGCCCCCATGGTCAGTGGCCTGGCGGGACTCATTAAAACAATTCATAATGGCTGGAGCTCTTACCGTATCGCTTCTCAAATCCGTTCGACAGCCCGTTTTGTGGATGCCGCTAATCCCGATTATACGGATCAACTCGGTCATGGTGTTATTAATGCCTATAAAGCTGTTACGGCGAGTGTTCCCGGATTAAAAGTTGTTGGTTTCAAATTCCAAAACACTAACGGTGACAAGCTTAATACCGGGGAATCAGGTACTGTTACTGTCGATGTGGCCAATTATAATTCTCCGACGCAAAACGCTCAATTTATTCTGCGTAATACACAATCAGGTATAACGATCACTGACAGTACAGTTACCAAAGGGGCGATTGCAACGAACGATACCGTTCAGATCTCATTCCCTATTACTTTATCTTCAAATTTTAATCCAGCTACCAAGCCTGAGTTCCGTCTTGGTATGTCTGATTCTCATTTCAGTTATTCAGATTTTAAATATTTCACCTATAACGGCCTTCTATACGATATTTCACAAGCTAACGATATCCAGATGTCAGTGGCATCGGATGGCAGCATCGGCTACCTGGATCCTTATGGTTCGAGTACTCCGGGTGGAGTAGGATTTAATATTTATGACAGCACGGCCGGGAAATATAGCGGAAATTACCTTTTTTCGTCAGGTCTCATGATCTCCTCCTTTCATAAATTAGCCGATAATGTACGCTCGACCGATCAGCTAAATCATGGTTTCAAGCCTTTGACGACATTCAGAATTAAACAACCCGGAACGATATCCCTCGCTGACGGTTCAGGTTCATTCGACACTTCCCCGGTAACCGATTTTCCGAGTATGAATGTAAAAATCGAATCATATGCTTTTAATGACAAGGATATCGATAAAACAGTTTTTCTTAAGTATACCATAACTAATAATAGCAGTACAACGGCTTCACCGGTATATGTCGGATTACATAACGATTGGGATTTAGGTACCGGCTATCAAAACAATACGGGTTACGACAAACAGGACAGCCTGTTATATGTATATGATCCTCAGGATAACACTCAACCGTATATTGCTGTGGCCCAGATGGGTAATATTGCCAGCAACCTGGCGATCAATAATGGTTACACCGGATCTCAGGACCGCTATCATTTCAGCATTTATTATGATCCCAATACTTCCGGTTATGACGGATATACGAATCAGGAAAAAATTTGGTCATTGCAGGATAAAGACTCGGTAACTGTTATTCAAAATGCGGACGTATCCGTAGCTACGGCATCCGGACCATATACCATAGCTCCAAATGGTCAGGTAACAGTTGGATTTATTTTTGCATGGGGCCATTCCCTGAATCAACTAAAATCGCAAGTGGCAGCCGCCAGGGCACGTAACTTATTCAATGTCAATGCAAATGATATACCTGTAGCCAACGAGAAGCCATCACAAGATCCCCAGCTCCCCAAAGAAACCAAACTATTAGGAAATTATCCGAATCCCTTCAATCCAACTACCCAAATCAAGTATAATCTTGCAAAATCGGGAAAAATAGATCTCTCGGTATACAATATCCTCGGACAAAAAGTAGCAACATTAATTAACGGGGTCCAAAGAGCCGGAAGGTTCACCATTACTTTTCACGCTGACAAATTAGGAAGTGGTATTTATTTCATGGTTTTAAAAACCCCCAGCGGTATTCAAACCCAAAAAATGACCTTGATTAAATAGGCCGTTTATTATCTGGTCTTTACATAAAAAAGGGCATCACCAATAGTGGAGCGCCCTTTTTTATGTCATAATTTATTTGCGATGATTTTTCAATCATCATTTAATTTTTTACTCATTTCCATACTTTTTCTCGACATTTCGAGACGTAATTTACGTCTCGATTCTGCTTCTTCGTAGTTGTGCTTTTCAAATTCCGTTTCCGCAATAATCGGTTGTACCGGAACCGTATTACCGTCGGCATCCACCGCTACAAATGTATAGAATGATGTAGTGCAGAGCCTGCGGTCACCGGTTCTCAGGTTTTCCGCCCAGACCTGCATTGCCACTTCCATAGAAGTATGGAAAGCACGGGTAACCTCGCCTTCGATAACGACAACCTCGCCCAGTTTAATAGCACTTTTAAATTCTACACTATCTACAGAGACCGTAACAACATTACGGTTACAATGACGCTGTGCGGAAATTGCCGAGCAAACGTCCATCCACTGTAATAAACGTCCACCCATAAGATTGCCCAGGGGGTTCGTATCGTTCGGCATAACCAATTCATTCATTCGAACCCTGGATGACGCAACAGTTCTTTTGGAAGCATCTTTATGCAGTGGTTCGGATTCATCGTATCTTTTTGTCATTAAACTATAATTTTTTCTAATATTAAACCTGATAACAATTCCTTAAGATAAGCAATTCCCCGCATTGATTATAAAATCGCTTTCAATAATTTCTCCATACAATCAGGGAACGTATATCAACGTTTTTCATATTATCTTCATAGATAACTTGTTATTTACATTATTTTAATCCATTCACATCAAACCTATTATAATGGGTATCGAAAATCACCATAAAAGTATTGAATCCCGTGCATTAACATTACCCGATTTTGAGGCGGTCACAGATTTGCAGGAACGCTGTTTTCCGGGAATGAAAACCTGGACTATCGGTCAATTTAAATCACAGCTTGAAAATTTTCCCGAAGGTCAGATTGGTATTTTCTACGATGGCAAACTCATATCCTCTTCCAGCAGCCTTATTGTCGATATCGATGAATATGCTGATAATCACACATGGGAGGAAGTAACTGATAACGGATACATCCGAAATCATGATCCGGGTGCCGATACCCTTTACGGAATGGAGGTTATGGTCGATGCTGAATTTCGCAACATGAAAATCGGACGCAGGATGTATGAATTGCGTAAGGAATTATGCGCTAAACTCAACCTGAGAAGGATCCTTGTTGGCGGCCGCCTCCCCTTTTATCATAAATTCAAAGATGAATACACCGTTTTTGAATATATACGCGCCGTAAATGAAAAGAAAATCTTCGACCCGGTACTAACTTTTCAGCTGAAAAACGGATTCGTTATAAAACGTATCATGAAAGATTATCTCCGGGAAGATAAAGAGTCCTGTGGTTATGCCACGTTATTGGAATGGGTTAACCTTGAATACCGACAGACAGCACCTAAACGCAAAGTCACTTCGCATCCGGTTCGGATTTGTTGCGTGCAATATCAAATGCGTAAGATCACCGGTTTTAAAGATTTTGCTCAACAGGTAGAATATTTTGTTGATGTGGCTTCCGATTATAAAAGTGACTTCGTTTTATTTCCGGAGCTGCTCACCACCCAATTGCTAAGTTTTCAGGAAGAGAAACGTCCCGGTCTTGCCGCACGAGAATTGACTAAGTTTACCGATGAGTACCTGGAGTTATTCAATACCATGTCTATCAGGTATAATGTTAATATTATCGGTGGCTCACATTTCGCACTTGAAGATGATAAGGTATATAATATATCCTACTTATTCCGCAGAGACGGGACTATCGAACGGCAATATAAGCTTCACATTACACCCAGCGAGCGACGCTGGTGGGGTATACAACCGGGTAACAAACTTAATGTATTCGATACCGACCGCGGACGTATCGCCATCCTTATTTGTTATGATGCCGAATTTCCGGAAATGGCCCGTTTAGCGGTGGCCAAAGGCGCCCAAATATTATTTATACCATATTGCACGGACGAACGGCACGGGTTCACACGCCTTCGCATCTGTGCACAGGCACGTGCCATAGAAAACCAGGTATATACAGCCATAGCAGGAACGGTGGGTAATATTCCATCTGTTGAAAATATGGATATACAATACGCCCAATCGGCCATTTTTACGCCTTCGGATTTCCCGTTTTCACGTGACGGTGTGGCCTCTATTTCCGAAGCTAACACAGAAATGGTCGTTATTGCCGACGTCGATTTAGAACTTTTAAGACGAGCGCGACATTTTGGTACTGTAACACCGCTCAAGGACCGGAGAACAGACTTGTATGAAATAAATTATAAAAATGAAGAGTTTGAGTCAGATAAACCAATAACAGTAAATAATATACGTATTGACAGAGGATAATTTGTTGTAATGGAGAACTGATACTATGCAGGAATCGACATTAGAACCTAACGGGAGATCAACGAATATAAACACCTTTCAGCCGGCATCAACGTTTAATTCACCGGCCTGGTGTTTTAATGGCCATGTACACACTATAGCATGTTCTGTATTGCACCGTAATAAACTACCGCCTTATAAGCGCATAACCATATCAACTCCGGATGACGATTTCCTCGAACTCGACTTCATCGATGCTGGAAGTCAAACACCCATCACGATCCTGCTTCATGGGTTGGAGGGGTCAAGTAATCGTTATTATATGTCGGCCTTAGCCGAAACACTTAAAAAATCCGGCATCTCTTCTCTATCTATGAATCTCAGAAGTTGCGGATCTCACATGAATCGACAGATGCGATTCTATCACTCCGGGGAAACTTCTGATTTAAATTTTGTAGCGAACTGGGCACAAGCAAAATTCCCTGAACGTACCCTATTTAGCGTCGGTTTTTCACTGGGCGGAAATATTCTTGTGAAATGGCTTGGAGAACAAAAAAAGGCGGTTCCCGTTTCAGCAGCTGTTGCCGTTTCGGCTCCTTTCGATCTGGAAAAATGTTCGACAACTATTGAACAGGGTTTTAATAAAATCTATGAATATCGATTCCTGCAAACACTTGTTAGTAAAGCTAACAAGAAAAGAAAACGCTATCCACAAATACCCCATTTCCACGGTTCGACCTTGCGTGATTTCGATGATCAGATAACATCAAAAATACATGGATTCGCTGATGCAAAAGATTATTATGAAAAAGCTTCATCAGCACCCTATGTCAAAGATATCCGGGTACCAACCTTGATCATACACAGTAAGGAAGATCCTATTTGTCCTATTGATGCTGTCCCGCTTGAAGATGTGTATCATAATCCCTATATAAAACCCGTTATAACACAGAAAGGCGGCCATGTTGGCTTTTGGAGTATAACAGACGGTTGGTTAAATAAAACAATTACCCAATTTTTGAACTGGTCACAACAATAATCGGTTACTTTTTTTTATAATATTGAATTATCTGACATAAGAACCCTAAAATATTTTTAAAGAGTGAGCAATAGTAATAAGGTTATAATTATAGGTGCAGGACCCATCGGACTCGCGTGCGGCATTGAATTGAAAAAACGGAATATATCATTTCAGATAATCGAAAAGGGTTGTATTGTCAATTCCTTATTCCATTATCCGACAAACATGACTTTCTTCTCAACTTCCGATCGACTCGAAATAGGTGGTGTCCCTTTCATCTCACATGGAGTCAAGCCAACCCGCAGGGAGGCACTCGAATATTATCGGCGTGTTGCCGATAGTTTTGAACTTCCCATCAATCTCTATGAAGAAGTGGATTCTGTGGAAGGAAACGATGGTAATTATGTCATCACTACCAACAAAGATCGATATGAAGCGGAAAAAATTATCATATCTACCGGTTTTTATTATTATCCGCAATTTATGAATATACCCGGTGAAGATTTGCCTAAAGTAAAACATTATTACGACGAACCGCATCCGTACGCATTTCAAAAAGTACTTGTTGTCGGCGGAGGTAATTCCGGTGTGGATGTAGCTCTTGAAACATACCGGTGCAATGCGGAAGTGACGATGGTTGTCCGGGATTCGGAACTCAAGGAAGGTGTTAAATACTGGGTAAAACCTGATATAGAAAACCGGATTAAAGAAGGTGAAATTACAGCGTATTTTAACTCGGAAGTACTTGAAATCAAACCGGAATCAGTAACCATTAAAACACCGGATGGAGTAAAAACAATAGAAAATGATTTTGTCCTGGCCATGACCGGCTATCATCCCGACTACTCCCTGCTGAACAATATGGGGATCGGCTTTGAAAAGGATGAATACCAAACGCCCATATATGATGAGGATACGCACGAATCCAGTAAAAAAGGCATTTATCTGGCCGGAGTGGTTTGTGGCGGTTTCAACACCAGTAAATGGTTCATTGAGAATGCCCGTGTACACGCCGAACAGATTGCCAATCATATAGACAAGTTATCAGTTAGTAGTATACAGTTATAAGTACTTGAAGTACTTTAAGTTGGAGAGTACTTAGATTCATTCCCGGGTACGGCGAACAGATTCTTTTGCTACAGATCTCCGTAGATTTATTATTCTTATCCTGTTACTCCCTCTCAGGGGTTAATGCCACGCCGGCCCCCAACGCTGTCATTCCGACCATCGCGGAGGAATCTACAACGGCAATTGTCCTTCACAAGCAATAAGCATGATAAACGTCTCCATCCATTGATAGATTTCCCGGCAGGATCGAAAAGACCGTGAGCAGTGTCTATTCAATGTTTTTGTACATTATTCCACCGGCCCCCAACGCAGTCATTCCGACCATAGTGGAGGAATCTGCAACGGCAATTGCCCTTCACAAGCAATAAGCATGATAAACGCTTCCATTCGTTGATAGATTTCCCGGCAGGATCGAAAGGACCGTGAGCAGTGTCTATTCCATGTTTTTGTACATTATTCCACCGGCCCCAACGCAGTCATTCCGACCATAGTGGAGGAATCTAACAATGGCAATTGTCCTTCACAAGCGATACGCATGATAAACGCCTCCATTCATTGATAGATTTCCCGGCAGGATCGAAAAGACCGTGAGCAGTGTCTATTCAATGTTTTTGTACATTATTCCACCGGCCCCCAACGCAGTCATTCCG
>DATFMH010000007.1:0-27190 GCA_035267045.1 Balneolales bacterium | reverse complement strand
TTATTGGCTTAACATTGAAAATGTATTAAATGAGATTCTATGGTAAAGTAAAAACTTTCATTTGCCGTAAGAATATGTAAAAAAGGTCTTTTTACAGTTGTAACACAGAGTGTTATGGTATATAAATTGGGTCATGGAAATGGTACCATGCAAAATTTTATAAGAATGGACGAAGAGCATCCATATTACGAATCGACCCGGGGATCGGTAAGAGAATCACATATCCGTTGGTCTGATCCAATACTTTCAGATGGATATTTGATAACAGTTTTCTGATCACTATTCCCCCGGGGCTATGTATTTGACCTTTTTCTGTGCAAGCAGGCGATTGAAAGCCGGGATTTTCTGATTGAACAACTGATCGATCTCCGTTTTGTATTTACTCCACTCATTCTGAAGATCACGATAGCGTTCTTTAGCTCCGTTTGTAACCGGTGGTTCTGCCCCGCTTATGGTATTCTGGAGAACCAACAACTGGTTATCTAACATATTCGGGAAATTGATGACATCCTGAAATGTTTTTTGCCTGGTTTGTACGAGTTTTTTCTCAATGTGCTTTATCTCTTCGATCAATGCCTTTCCTGTTTGAACGACTTTCGTTGTGTCATCCTCCTCTTTTACCCTTTTCAACATATCGTTAATCTGCCCTTTAACTTCATTCATCTTATTAACAGAAGAATATACATCCTGAATATCGGAACGGATCGTGCTTAATATATCCTGTTGTTCCCGGTATTGTTGATTCGAAATTGAGTAACGGGGGTCAGGTTTTACCGTTACCGTGTCGGTTGTTTTTGTTTTTCCATAAGTAAACTGTATCTGATATATTCCCGGTCCGACTTTATACCCGTGTTTTCCCATTGCATGAAACAATCCTTTGGGACTTTTATAATCAGCGTATCTCAAATTCCAAACCAATCGGTTCAAACCCGTTTTCTTTTCCACTTTGTTTTGCTTTTTACCGGCAGTACTTGAAAAATTGCGTATTAGTTTACCATCCTGGCTCAAAACTTTAATGTCGACATGCCTGGTAGAATCAGCAGCAGTTACTTTTTTCAAGTAATAATAGATGGTAATCCCTGATTCCGGGTTGGTACCGACGGGATTCAATGTATCGACACGTCCGAAGTTGGTTCTGTAATTATCACCTGGATGGAATAAGTATGCGTCGATATTTGCAATTTTTTGATTGAGTTGTCTCAATGGGCTGATATCATCCAATACCCAAAAGGCCCGTCCTTGCGTGGAGGCGACCAAAGCGTTATTGTGGATCTGAAGATCGGTAACAGGTACAAGAGGCAGGTTTAATTGAAATTTTTGCCAATGATCACCATCATCGAAAGAGATATACATACCCCGTTGCGTACCGGCAAATAATAAGCCTCTTTTGACATGATCTTCCCTTACAACATGAACCATATCATCAGAAGGAATGCCGTCTGTTATATTTTTCCAGTGTTTTCCATAATCCTCGGTTCGATAAATATGGGCAGAATAATCGTTGGTACGATATCCCTCTACGGCGATATAGGCTTCGGCAGGATCTTGTTTTGATACATCGATGGAATTGATCAATTTTTCGCCAACATCTTTGGGGGTAATATCGCTCCATGTTTTACCACCGTCACGAGTGATGTGCATCAATCCGTCATCGTTGCCTGACCATAATGTGCCTGGATCGTTAGGTGCTTCGGCAACATATGAAATTGTTTGATAAACTTCTCCGCCGGCCCCTTCGTTTGTAAAAGGTTCACCGCCATTTTCCAGTTTTTTAGGATTATTTCTGGTTAAATCAGGGCTTATTGGTTTCCAGGTCAAACCGCGGTCAGTCGATTTAAGAAGTACATTTCCAGCATGATAAATAACTTTCGGGTTGAATTTTGATGTAATAATAGGTGCATTCCAGGTAAACCTGTATTTCTCTTGTGCGGGATTTGCGGCCAGTCGTAATGAGGGATATTCACTGATATTCTTTACTTCTTTGGTTTTGGTATTATACTCGGTAATGATTCCCTGATAACTTCCGGCATAAACGAATGCAGGATTATCCGGATCGAATGCAACAAAAGCACTTTCACCGCCGCCAACGCTGTACCAATCCTGACGTTGAATTCCTGCACTTGGACTCCAGTTAGCAATGGCCACCGTTCCTTCATCCTGTTGACCTCCGTAAATGTAATAGGGAAACCGGTTATCCGTATTGACTCTGTAGAACTCGCCGGTGGGTTGATTTTGTTGCGTGGACCACGATTTTCCGCCATTCAATGAGATATTTCCGCCACCATCATTCGAATTGATCATGTAATCAGGATTACGGGGATTAATCCAGAGAAAATGGTTATCGCCGTGAGGTGTTTTAACGGTTTTGAAGTTTTTACCACCATCAATCGATTTCAACAAAGGTGCATTGGCCACATAGACAATATCCTGATTTTGGGGATCGGCAAAGACGTCCATGTAGTACCATGACCTGGCCCAGATAACCCGGTGGCTATTGATGAGTTTCCAACGTTTACCGGCGTCATCCGATCGATATAACCCACCTTTTTTTGCTTCCACGATTGCCCAGACACGCTCCGGATTAGCAGGTGAGACAGCTACGCCGATTTTACCCATCTCCTTCGGAAGACCGTCGGTCAATTTCGTCCAGTGGTCACCGCCGTCCGTTGTTTTCCAGATACCGCTGCCGGAACCGCCGCTTACCATCTTCCACGGTTTTCGTTGGTGATCCCAGAAAGCAGCATATAAAATTCGAGGATTGGTCATATCCATGCTCAAATCATTTGCCCCGCTTTCATCATCAACATGAAGGATTAGTTTCCATGTTTTCCCGCCATCCATACTGCGATATATACCCCGGTCTGCCGTTTTGGCCCAGGGCGTTCCCTCGGCAGCCACATAAACGATATCCGGGTTCTTCGAATTAATACGAATTCGTCCAATTTGGCTGGTGTTATCGAGACCAACTTGCGTCCATGTCTTTCCGGCATCCGTCGATTTATATACACCGTCGCCATGGGTGGGATTAACCGTTCGGGCCGGCGTTTCGCCCGTTCCGGCATAAATGACATTCGGATCGGATGGCGCTACGGCTATGGCGCCTATTGAGGATGATTTTAGATATCCATCCGATATATTTTCCCATGTTTTACCGGCATCTTCCGTTTTCCAGATACCGCCTCCGGCTGTGCCGAGGTAGAACGTATATGGCTCAGAAGGCACACCGCATGATGCAGTTGACCGTCCTCCTCTGTATGGTCCGACATTCCGCCATTTTAATGCTTGATATAATGTTGGTGAAAAGAGTTGATTTGCGTTTTTCTTTTGAGCAAAGGAGAGCGAGTTAGTAAATGAAAGAAACAGAGCGGTACAAAAAATGGAGATAGAAATATTTCTCCGGTTATCTTTTAAGAGACGTTTCATTACACCAAACATAAGCCAAGAAATTAAATTCATAAAATACAGTCAACTAATCCTTATCGTTTGTAATCTATGAAATGCTGATTATGGGGGAAGTAAAAACTTTTACTAAACGTTAGAAAATGTAAATGAAAACGGTCTATCTATTTTGTAAATAAGAAGATTGTAAATTTGCATTAACCAGTTATATAATTGTACGGTCTTCCCTCTTAATAAATTCTGTAAGGATACGCATCTGAAAAGGTCTATAATATTGGGGATATTAAAAAAATGTGTATAACGATATACAGGTAATTAAATCAGGATAACTTTAAATCGATATTCAAATTGGTTACATCAGAACGGGCTTACCAGGTTTTAAAAGAAGTTTTTGGTTATGAACACTTTCGTCCTTTACAGGAGGAAGTCATTCGACAGGTTCTGAACAAGAAAGATGCATTGGTTGTGATGCCCACAGGTGGCGGAAAATCTCTTTGTTATCAGATTCCCGCTTTATTGTTTGAAGGTCTCACGGTGGTCGTGTCTCCGCTTATTTCTCTCATGAAGGATCAGGTGGAACAATTAGAATCTTCCGGTGTTGCTGCTGTTTATTTGAACAGCTCATTGTCTTTGCAGGAATATCAACAAAATGTGAGTCTGATTAAAAGCGGAAAGGTAAAATTGCTTTATGTGGCACCTGAAACCTTAATGAAACAGCGGATGCGTAATCTGCTATCGGAAATGAAGATCGATTGTCTGACGATAGATGAAGCTCACTGCATTTCAGAATGGGGACACGATTTTCGTCCGGAATATCGCAAGATAGCCGGACTTCGCACCGATTTCCCGAATACTGTTTGCCTGGCTCTGACCGCTACGGCTACACCCAGGGTTCAGGAGGATATCAAAAAGAACTTGAAACTGGATGAATCGGAAACGTTCATTGCCAGTTTCAATCGTGAAAACCTGTTTCTTGAGATATCAGAAAAACTCGATCCGTTTCAACAGACATTATCATTTCTTGAGAAGCACAAGGATCAATCGGGTATTATTTACTGTTTTTCACGCAGGCAGGTGGATGAGCTAACAGAAGATCTAAACGCAAATGGTTACTCCGTCAAGCCGTATCACGCAGGTTTGTCAGAGTTGGAACGAAGCGAAAATCAGGAGTCCTTTATCCGTGATGATACCAATATAATGGTCGCAACTATTGCCTTTGGAATGGGTATTAATAAGCCGGATGTTCGTTTTGTTATTCATTACGATTTGCCACAAAATATTGAATCCTACTATCAGCAAATTGGTCGTGCCGGACGTGATGGCCTGAGAGCTGATTGCCTTCTCTTATTCAGTTATTCCGACATTGGCAAGATCAATTATATCATCAGTCAGAAAAGTCCCGGGGAGCAGAAAATCGCACGTACTCACCTGGATGCCCTTATCCATTTTGTAGAAGCGGAACAGTGCCGGAGAATTCCTTTAATGAAATATTTTGGAGAAACATATCCGGATAAGAGTTGCGATATGTGTGATAACTGTGTGTACGTAAGTTCGGATAAAAAGGACCTTACCGTTCCAGCGCAAAAATATTTGTCATGTGTTATTCGAACGGGAGAAATATTTGGTATCGGTCATATCAATGCAGTGTTACGTGGCTCTAAAAAGAAACAGGTTCTGGAGCATAAACATGATAAACTTTCCACATATGGTATTGGGCGTGAGTTTTCCGGGAAACAATGGTCAAGGCTGGCCAGGCAGCTTATTCGTGAAGGTTATCTGAGTAAGGATCCTCAATTTGGCGGCTTGAAAATCGAAACGCCGGCAAAAGAGATACTTAAAGGACAGAAAAAGGTATTCGGTACGGTTGGCCAGGGAAGAAAGAAAAAATCGGATAAAACCTATTCGGGTCAGGTTGGAAAAGGATCTGTTGAATACGACAATACATTATTTAAATTGCTTAAGAAACAGAGAAAATTATTGGCAGACGAGGAACAGCGTCCACCTTATGCCATTTTTTCCGATGCCACACTGATGGAAATGGCTTATTACTATCCTCAAAGTTTTGACAGCCTGCTTAATATTTATGGAATAGGCAGGGCCAAGCGAAATAAGTATGGAGAACCGTTTCTGGAAATAATCACTGATTATTGTAAAGCAAATGATTTACAGGAACGCCCTAAAAAGACATATCGACACCATTCGCAATCATATCGTCGACGCCATCACCAGGTAGGGGACTTATTCAATGAAGGGAAATCTATTCAGCAATTAACCGAGCAGTTCAGCGTACAACCCGGAACGATCATTCAGCATTTGGAGAAATATCATCTGGAAGGAAACCCACTTCGGACCGACGGAATTGTAAAGGCGTTATCATTATCACCGAAACAACAGGAACGGGTCTTACAGGTTTTTGAGAAAGAGGGAGATGAACTTCTCAGGCCCGTATATGACGCGCTTAATGAAGAGATCAGCTATGATGAATTACGGCTGCTTCGGCTTTATAATTATGCACTCGATGATAATTAGTTGTCTTTCAAGATAGGAAAAGGTTGATCACTGCTATGCGTCTGACAGATAAGACATTTTCCAATTCACCCCCCTTGAATCCGTTTAAATCCGGGACTCAAAATACAAGGATAAAAATTTTTAAAAACGGGTGTTTTTGTTTAGGATGGGTTTTATAAACTTTTAAACAACATAAATGCAGATTATTAGTATATGTACAAGTCCAATGTCGAAAGGATCAAAAAAGACATAGAATCCTTGGCCCGGTTCAATGCTACCCCCGGTAACGGGTTGACACGGTTTACATATTCCAAAGAGGACCGTAAAGCCAGGGATTACATAAAAAGGGAGATGGCGAATATGGGTCTTAAAGTTTATGAAGACGCCGTTGGTACGATCGTGGGCCGTTTGGAAGGGCGTCAAAACGAAGCCCCGGCCGTTATGATCGGTTCTCATTTCGATTCGGTGAAAAACGGCGGCAACTTTGATGGTCCTGCCGGAGTGGTGACCGGCCTTGAAATAGCAAGAGTGTTGAAAGAAAAGAATCTGACAGTTGAACATCCCATCGAATTCATAGCGATGATCGAGGAAGAAGGGGGGCGTTTTGGAAGCGGGTTGATCGCCAGCAGGGCCATGACCGGAAATCTGACCAGGGATGATCTGGATAATTATGTGGATTCAGATGGTATTTCCATGGCTGAAGCGATGCGTGATTTTGGTTTCGATCCGGATCGATTTCAGGAATCTGTCCGGGAACCGGAATCATTGAAAGCTTTTTTTGAGTTGCACATCGAACAAGGGCCGGTCCTGGAGCAATCAGGGAATGAAATCGGTTTGGTGGAGAAAATTGTCGGTATTCATCAGCTTGAAGTCACGGTAAATGGCCGGCCCGATCATGCCGGTACCACACCGATGAATATGAGAAAAGATGCGATGGATATGGCCTCAAAAGTAATTAGTAAGATTAGTCATTTTGCTGATAATGCCGATAATGGTACCGTCGCGACGGTCGGGAATTTGAATGTACACCCCGGTGCCATGAACATCATCCCAGGAAAAGTAACATTCACAATCGATATCAGGTCCCCCAAAGAGCAATGCGTACAGCGTGTTTATGCCGATATTGATCAGGAACTAACGGATATATCCGAGTCCATGGGTATGAATTTTTCTATTGAAGAGAAAATGCGTGTATCACCCCTTCGTTTTTCAGAAAAAATACTGGAAAAAATGAAATATCATACTAAAAAACTCGGATATTCACATAAAATAATGAGTAGCGGGGCTGGTCATGACGCCATGATGATGGCTCAAATTACGAATGTTGGCTTATTATTCGTACCCAGTAAAAACGGGCGAAGTCATTGTCCGGAAGAATGGACAGATTATGAGGATTTGGCGAAAGGTGTTGACGTGCTTTTGAATACCATCATTGAAACAGCAGGAGTTGTGCAGGTTTAAGTGATACGATTTTTTTGTTAACTGCTTTATTGCTAACTGATCACCGATAAAGTTGCGGTAAAGAGAACATTTTAGTACTTATAAAAGATTAGTTTTGTCACATCTTAACCAAATATTAAGACTCTTGGATAGTGTCTATGAATAAAAAGAAGATCGGCCTCGTTATGGGGATATATTTCTTCATCTGTCTGATAGCGATTACCTGGCCTGCAATATCATATGTCAACTTTATTTACCCGCTGGTACTTGGAATGCCCTTTCTGATGTTTTGGTTTGTTCTCTGGAATCTGATAATCGTTATCGGCCTGGTAATAACATATATGTGGGAATATTCGAAGGAGGAATCCCGATGAAAGACTGGATGGTTGTTACAGCCATTACTTCTGCTTATTTGTTAATGGTGTTAGTCATAGGCATAAAAGCCAGGCGGAAAGAAACGGGAACGAGTCTTGACAGCTATATAGCTGATGGGAGGAGTATAGGTCTTTTCGTGCTCTTTTTCATTATGGGAGCAGAAATATTCAGCGCCTTCGCATTCCTGGGTGGACCCGGCTGGACCTACTCGAAAGGAGCACCCGGATTATATATAATCGGTTATCTGGGTCTTGGATTAATACCGCTCTGGGTGCTGGGGCCTAAAACAGCACGCCTCGGCAAAAAATACGGGTATCTTACACAGGCCGAACTGGTCTCAGCACGATTTCAAAGTAAGGGATTATCCGCATTAATGGCCATTATCAGCGTTGGTGCATTTATTCCCTATCTCACTATACAAATTAAAGGAGCCGGTTTTTTGGTGGATGCGTCAACGGGTGGGAATATCCCTTTTTGGCTGGGTTCCCTTATTGCTTTTATAGTAGTAGCCGTTTATGTATTTACCAGCGGGTTAAGGGGCATAGGCTGGACAAACGTTGTACAGGGTATCGTGATGATTGCCGTGGCCTGGATCATTGGTTTGGCCATTCCTTATAAATTCTATGGTGGTGTGACGAACATGTTTCATCAGATTGCTGCGCAGGCCCCCGATTATCTAACACTTCCCGGACATCATCATGCCATGTCATTTGCCGCTTTTTCTTCTGCTTTGGTAGTGAGTGTTATTGGTCTGTCGATGTGGCCGCATATCTTTAGTAAATCGTATAGTGCCAACAGTGAGAAAACATTAAAAAAGACAATCATTCTTTATCCCTTATACGGATATATTCTCATACCCATTTTTTTTGTTGGTTTTGCCGGGATATTGGTATTTGCCGGACATCCGTTAAAACAATCTGATACGGTATTGGTAAAACTGATCGAACGCGCCAATTTCTCTCCCTGGCTGATCGGTATTTTGCTATCCGGAGCGCTTGCCGCCGCTATGTCAACTGGTGCTAACCTGGCCCATACGGCTGCTTCTGTCATTGTTCGTGATTTTTATGTCAAGCTGTTCAAAACCAAACTCAAAGAACGTAGTTTGGTGATGATGACCCGCATACTGGTACTGACGATTTCGTTACTCTCATATTTATTAGCCCTTTATTCTCCATCATCATTGGTTTCTTTACTATTGATAGCCTATGGAGGTGTCGTTCAGTTTTTCCCTATAATTGTCGCGGCCTTTTTCTGGAGAAGAGTAACCAAAGCCGGAGCTTATGCCGGTTTGATAAGTGGAACCCTCGTGATGGTTTATTATTCCTTTTTTGCTCCGCCATTGTTTGATATACACGCCGGTATACTTGGGCTCATTGTGAATGTTGTTGTATTGTTTGTAGTCAGCCTGTTAACACAACCAATGCCCGAAACTCACATCAATCAATTCATCGAGGATTCAAAAATACCTTTGGATCAGATTAAGCCGGAGGAGATTGTCAAAGCAATGCAATAAAAAAGCGGGTTCTCCCTATCGGAAGAACCCGCACCTCTGTTTTATCGTATGAGTCAGATTACTCTGAGAGGTAAGGATTGGCTCTTCGTTCTGTGATGGTTATCGGAAAGAAGGTGCCGGGTTTCGTAACGGCCGTACTATTCGATTTCCATTCTTTCGATTTCTCATCAAATCGATATTCATCATTTAATAACCGGCCTTGCAGGAAGAGGTTTACTCTCCTTTCATATTCCAATAGTTTTGTAGCCGGTATTTGACCGGAATACGGGGTGAGGTTATTTAGAGCTCGTAATTTATTGATCTCTGTGGTGAATCCGTTCATATCGCTCTGGGCCAGGTCTGATTCAGCCAAAATCAATAACATTTCCCGTTTGGAAGTAACAATAATATCATCGTATTGCTGTGATTCTGTAAATGTTTTGATGCGATTATAGAGTACGGGATCAGGAATAGAATCTATGGGATCCGTCATACTTATACTCGTTGATGGACTACTCAAGTCCTTGACAGTTTTTCCATTGTCACTCGGTACGATATAAGTACCTGAAATGCGTAGGTAAAGATTAACATTGACCTGGCCACCTAAGCCATTACCGCCTAAGATACCGGGAGTGCTTGGGGTAATATTAAGCTTATAATAATAATCACCACTCATCAAATTCAACGCGGCTTTCGCATCTGCAACAGCATTTGCATCATTGATCAAAGGATTCATAGTATCAACAGGGGATGCATGATCTTTCTGCCAAAGTGCTTTCGAATAATAAGCTCTGGCACGCATGGCAAGCAAAGCTGTTTTAAGGTTGTCATTAATAGAATTAATAGCCAGACCTTTGTTTATATACCCTATTGCGTCATCATATAATTTCACCATGTTGTTGTCGCCGATAGGCTTACCGGGGGTCGATTTATCGGAAAAAACAAAGTTCTGAAACATATCGGCAATGGTCGAATAAATGATACCGCCATATAGATAAGCACGGGCAAGTTCCGGTTCGTCACCCGATTTAAGCGTTCCATTTTTCTTAAAGGCTTCCAGCCGTTGAATGACATCATTACTCCACCAACGCGCCTCTCCCATGTATGGAAAGGCTGCATCAGAGAACTCATTGTTAGGATCGTCAAGATTACCGTATTCCAGTTCATCCCAGGCTTCTCTTGAACCGATATTTATGAGTTCGCCACTAGCGACTGAGTAGGGTGGCAGCATGTTATTGATGGCTCTTGTTACCGATGCTTCTTCACCATTAACCATGGGTTTGGCTGCAGCCGGATTATTAAGGTCGGATTCAACAAGGTTGTTAGGGTTGTTTACCTTGAGTGGATCGCAGCCCGAAACGCTCATGCCTACAATTATCAAAGCGGTCAGAGCGACAGTATTAAATGTTTTAAGTGTTCTCAATGATTTCATAACAAATTCCTTAGTGAAGTTTCTTTTAATATTAGATCTATGGATTATCATGGGTTGACTTGACTCATATATGAGATCAAATAGTCAGCTTCACTGTAAATAAGATTGTTCTTGGGATTGGCCAGTTGAATACCGGGTTCCCGACATTGAAGTTATTCGTAAGATTATTTCCTGCATCGTTTCCTACAGCGTTAACTTCGGGATCGACACCCGGAAATTTCGTAAAGAGCGCCAGGTTACGTGCCGCAGCCGTTAATGACATCTTGGATATGCCATAATATTTCAGAATTCTTCGTGGTATACGATACGTCAGGCTAAGCTCTCTCCAGCGTATGAAGTCGGCTTTCTTTACCTCATTAAGACCGCTAAATGGGGCCATAGCGAGATCTTTATACAGCCAGTCTTTTAAGGCCTGGTAACGGACATTGGCATTGTTCTGCGGTTGATAATTGCCATTAACACCTCCTGTTACATAATCCCGTTCAACTTTCGCTGACTGGGGGGTATTACGGCCAATAACAGGGTTGGATGTTCGGAATGCAGATGTCAGGTCAGTTACATAATAGTGACCTGTTTTGAATTCGAAGTTCGTTTCGAGTGTGAAATTCTTATAATTCATGCTTCCGCCAAAGGCGCCGGTCCAGTCTGGTGTGGGTTTACCGAGATAACTGTTTAAACCGTTTTCAATCATAATGACATTCGAACTGGTTGGCAATGACGCATTACTGGCATTCAATGTCTTAAGGTAACTCATAACCTGGGCTTTGCTATCTGGTTTTCCGTCACCATTGAAGTCGACGGGGAGGTAGCCGGGTTGTACTTGTTTCAACTCCGCACCAAACATCACACCAGGAGAATATCCTTGCATAATGAAATTTCTATACCGGGGATAACTGCCGCCTATTTTAATTGGAGGCGCTCCGCCTAAAGAAGTAACCTGTTGCCATAGATAAGCCCCATTTGCATAGAGGTGTAAAGACATACTTTTCTTTTTAATAACGGTTCCGTTCAGACTCAGCTCAACACCCTGTGCTTTCATTTGTCCGATATTGGATAGCTGAGTACTGCGAAAACCGCCACTGACAACAAATTGACGTGGGACTAATACATTCTTAACTGTTCGATGCCAATAAGTTCCTTTAAAAGCAATCAGATCGTTAAATAATCCAATATCCATCCCTGTTTCCCATTCGGTAGATACCTCCGGTTTTAAATCGGGATTACCCAGATTACTGGGGACAATACCCGGACCCTGATCGGAAGTTATCGGAGCATAAGTGGTTAATGCGTCGAAAGCGCCCGGCTGAAGCCCCGATTGACCAATGGAAGCCCGAAGTAAAAGAGAACTAATGGGACCAATGGGTTGCCAGCGTGTCCGACCGGAGGGATTATAGGAAACAGAAGCTTTTGGATATAGAACAGCATGAAATTTCGAACCGAATGCGCTATTGGCATCAAGGCGTGCTCCTATAGTTGTAAAGAGGTAATCTCTGAATCCGATTTGTTCCTGTGCAAAGGTACCAACATTAACATCCTTGGAGTATGTTTCAGACAGTGTTTTTTCAGCTGCCGCCCCAATGACTTCGAGACCAGGACCAGGGAAATTACGACCTGTTCCAGTATATAATTCGTTCGATTTCATGTTTTCTTGTCCACCAAGAATAAAGGTTGATTTAATGTCTTCACTGATTTGATTATCCAGAGTGGCTTTAATTTCAGCTGTATAGTTTTTGTGACTCAAATTACTGAATGATTTGTCACCTTGTGGGTCAAGACTTGCAAAATGGTTGATATTCCACCCAAAAGGACGGTAGTGAGTACTGTTTTGATTTACCGCATCAATACCGAAGGTGGCATCTAAGGTCAGGTTATTTAACGGCCTGTAATTAATACCAAGGCTTCCGTTAAAGTTCTGTACTTTTTGATTGGTTTGTTGTTGAGTAGCCTCGGCTAACGTCAAAAATGCAGGTGAACCATTGCGGTCGTTATAACTGACCCGTTGCGGCTGACTGAACTCGGCATCGGCCAGGACAGCATAAATATTATTGGAATTATCTATGGTAGAAAGAGAAGATGTTGTATAACCTGATGTTACGCGGAATTGTAAATTGTCGGTTGGGAATATATTTACATTCGCGTTAAGGTAAACTTTTTGATCAATATCATTTGCTTTGGGTCCGGTACCAACGGGGTAAGAGATGTTATTTCCGCCAAAAGGTCCGTTTACTTTGTATAATCGCGCATCAGTAAAATATGTGATTCCGGGTGTACCGCCGGAGACGGATGCTGTGTAGCTTTGTGAAAAGCCGGTAGTCATCAAATCGTTGGCAAAATTATGACTTACCAGTTGATATGGTTTAACGCTGCCTCCAAAATAATGAGACATAGTATCAGCCTGGGCCTGTGATGTGGCATAACCAACAGCAGATTTAATGCGATGTGGGTAGTTGACAGGACCTTGTTGAATTTTAAAATTGAATACCGGAGGACCTACGGCACCTTTTTTAGTGAATATTTCAATAACACCATTGGATGCCTCCGTTCCATAGAGAGTAGCAGCTGCTGCACCTTTAAGTATCTCTACACGAGCAATATCTTCCGGGTTGATATCATCAAGCCGTGAGGGCGTACCACCACCACCGGCACTGACATCGCCACCAAAACCACCACCATTGTCAACTCTGACACCATCGATATAAACGACGGGTTCATTATTTTGGGATAAACTTGCTGATCCCCTGATTCTTATTCTTGAACCGGCTCCGGTCAATCCTCCAACTTTGAGTCCTACGACACCCGGAACCCGGCCTTGTATGAGATTGGAAAAATTATCAACAGGCAGAAATTCTGTTTTTTTCATATCTACCATTCCTATGCTATTACCCAATTTTTTAATTTGGACAGGACCTCCTTCACCGTTCACTACTACCTGATTCAGATTAATAGCACTTTGTGATAATTTTACATTAACAGTGACTGTTTTCTCATTTTTGACAGTGATTTTCTGTTCAAAACTTTTATATCCAACGTAACTTGCTTTAAGGACATATGAGCCGGGGTCTACATTTTTAATAATATAATTTCCATCCGCATTAGTGATGGAACCGACATGAGTTCCTTCAAGAATTAGATCGACACCGGGTAGTGTTTCACCGGTATGAGCGTCCGATACAGTTCCTTTAATTTTTCCCTGTGAATATGCCATAAGAGGCATAACTATGAGGCACACTAATAGAATTAGTACTCTTCTGATATTCATAAAGTTACCTTTTTTATTTATAGCGGAAGTTCATTGCCTGTTGAAAAAAGCTTCAGCTCGTTTTATTGACACAACTTTTTTTGGGGTCTGATATAAAATTGGATTACAACCTTCAGCATATAAATTGCTTAAATGTTAATCCTAATTGCTTAATAATTAAGCACTAATTTCACTGTAATTATTTTAGAGCAAACAAATTTTAAAAAAATGTAAATACATGTATATATATATTTATGAAAAAGCTATTGATATAGCTTGCGTAGAATAATTTATTATTAAATCAGCAAGGTGGGAATCGGCAAGGCCTTCGTATAAGAAGAGATAAGAATAGGTTAGTGATTATGGTAAAACCGGAGATAAAAGAGAGCGGAAATACAAATAAAAAAAGACACTTTAACAATAAAAGTGCCTTTTAAAAACAGGTGTTTATAAAATTATGGGAAAATACCCAATTGTTCATAGGCCTGTGCAATTTTATTAATAGCGCTTATGTAGGCGGCTGTTCGTAGATCAACATCATGCTTTTTGCGTATTTCGTTAATTTCATTATAGGCAACAACCATTGTCTCTTCCAACCCTGATTCGACGATATCCTCTTCACTTGCTCCGTGAGAGAGCATATTAATTTGCTCTTGGGTGAATTTCTTTCCCGATACACTTTCAATTGCTTCAACAATACGTTTGAAGGCGTTTTCTTCAAAACGTTTATCTAAACGCCCAAAACGAACATGTGAAAGATTTTTCAGCCATTCAAAATATGAAACCGTAACACCACCGGCATTCAGATAATGATCCGGTATTATAAGACAACCGCGCTTCTTAAGAATGTCGTGAGCGCTGGAAGTTGTTGGTCCGTTAGCCGCCTCAGCAATAATCTTTGCTTGTATATTTTGGGCGTTATCCTCCGTTATTTGATTTTCAAGGGCAGCCGGGACCAGAATATCACATTCCATTTCGAGGGTTTTGGAAGAAGGCTTGATATTTTTCGCATCGTCAAAGTCTAATATGGAACCTGTATCTTCCCGGAATTCTAATAATTTATCTATATCAATTCCCCCTGGATCATATATACCCCCTTCAATTTCAGCTATCCCGATAATTTTCGCGCCGCCTTTCTGTAAAAACTTTGCGGAATACGTTCCGACATTACCCAGTCCCTGAATAATGACCGTTTTCCCTTCGAGTCCATGATTGAGGTTCAGCATTTTCATGTCCTCTTTATTGTTGCAGGCTTCCTGAATACCATAGAAAACACCCCGGCCGGTAGCTTCCGTTCTTCCATGAACACCGCCTTCGGCGATAGGCTTACCGGTAACACATCCCTCATTATCAAGGCCGGTATTAAGAGCGTTATAGGTATCTAAAATCCAGGACATTTCAGTTTCACTCGTACCATAATCGGGAGCGGGAACATCAACGCCCGGGCCGATATAATTTTTTTTGTTTAATTCATAGGTATACCGGCGTGTGATTCGCTCTATTTCAGATTTTGAGTAATTCTTTCTGTGAATTTTTACCCCTCCTTTCGCTCCGCCGAAAGGGACGTCAACCACGGCGCATTTATACGTCATTAATGCGGATAGAGCCGTTATTTCATCTTCACTGACGGTGTAGCTATATCTTACTCCACCCTTGGTTGGTTGCTTGTGATTACTATGTTCCGCTCTCCATGCGTGTATTACTTCTATATCGCCATTATCACGACGCAGGGGAAATGTAATATGATAAACACTGTTGCAAATTTTAATCTGATCCAATAATCCGGAGTCATGCTTCGTGTATTGTGAAGCTTTGTCGAAATTTTTATTTACTTGTTCGAAAAATTTGAATTGTGGCATGCGACCCTAAGTATTCTAATGATGTTGATAATTTGTTTATTTATAACCGGGCATTCTCTAATACATAGATAATTTTCTTGTTAATATGTTTTTTAAAACAGTTCTTTCACTTTGAATTGAACATGCTAACCGACATGAACATTCCGTAAACACCTTTGAGGTGTTATGTTTATACTGTATCAGTAGCCAAAGAACAGATGAGAGAAAACGAATGGCAGAAAAAAAAGCATGTAATTATTTGAATGATATAATATTGTCATGTCCGCATGGTATTGAAGATTATGTTGTAGAGGAAGTTGCGGAATTGGGGTACAAGGCTTCATTACTAAAACCGAGCAAAGTGATGGTTCACAATGGATCATTAAGGGATATCATCGTTCTTAATTATTCGGTTTATCAAATACACCGTGTGTATCTTTTATTGTTAAGATTTGAAGTACATAGCCTTAAGGAGCTCAGGGAAGCTGCTGCAACTATAGATTTTACCCATTATATGAGTGTTGGCCAATCATTCGCTGTGAGAGGAGTAAGAGAAGGAACTCATTCATTTACTTCTGTAGATATTGCCAGAGAGGTAGGGAGCGCTGTCACGGATTGTTTTCAAAGTAAAAAAAATACCAGGGTTCATGCCGATCTGGACGATCCGGATATTGAGTTTATGGCTGAACTGAGTGAGAATCAATTTATCCTTACGATTAACACTACCGGTGAATCATTGCACCGCAGAGACCGGAGAGCCTATCAACATTTTGCTCCTCTGAAAGCATCTCTGGCCGCTGCACTTGTTCGTTTTTCATCTTTTAGAGAGATGAAAAATTTATTGGATCCCATGGCCGGAGGGGGAACAATACCTGCAGAAGCCTATATGATGAGTGCGGGCATTCAGCCGGGAATCTATGTTAAGCGGTTTGCTTTTGAAAAATTCAGGTTTATGGATCCGGAACAGTTGAAAATTTATCAAAAGTCGGCCATAGAAAAAATAACTGATGATCCCGGAATTATAATTGGGGCCGCTGATAAATATCATAAAAATGTTGAAGGGATGATGGTCAATTTGAAAAAATTCAATGTTACAATTTATAGGGGAGATGCAAGAAAACTGAATTATTATCCATCGGGAAAGTATAATCTGATAGTATGTAACCCGCCTTTTGGTATGAGAATAGGTGATAAAAGAAATGTAAAGCAGCTATATAGTGATTTTGCCAATGTCTGTGCACAAAAAGAAATCAGGGAAATTGTAGGTTTGACACCTGAAAATGTCTTCTGGGAACGGTCCTTTTCAGAACATGGATATGAATTAATGGATAAGAGGAGAGTGTTATACGGAAGATTGAATTGCTATATGCTGAAAATGACTTTGACTTGATAGTAGCAAAGTGCATAGGGTATAAGGATGAATGAGTTATTAGGTTACTAAGTGTATTGAGTTTTTAAGGTGCGGTTACCTGCCATATAAACTCAATAACTCAATTCATTTAATAACTGTAGCTTACAGTATTAGTATATCTTTAACTTGGAAAATCTGCTTAATCCACGTTTTTAAAAAGAAACGGGGTATCAGCCTGGCACTGATACCCCGTTTGGGGGCTTGGGTTAACTGAAAATGAGAAAGACTGTCATTGTTATCTAGGGTTAGTAGACTGACCGCTTGGGTATTAGGGGTGTGAGAGGTTAAACGGCCAAATCATGGGCCTTTCATCCATTTTCAGTGTGCTTTTTGGGGATTGTTGGTGCAATTTTGAAGTCGATAACATAACACCATTTCTACGGTTACAAAAATGACTCTGTTCATATGCAATTGGTTCCCAAGCCATAAATATTAAAAAGACTATTTATATTATTTTTTAAAATAAACCTGTATATGAAATTAAAGGGGATAACCTGAATTGATATGTGATTTCCAAACTGCTATTAAGTTGTCGTATACTGCCAAGTGTTCATTTCATCTTAAATGTTTTTGCAGTTTTTAGTCACATATTGTCAATTCAGGTTTCCTTCTGTTAATCTCACAACTGTATATTAAATCAGCTGAACATAGTTTTGAATTGATATGGGGTAAATTGTAAAATAATGTGGCGAATGGTTGTAGTTTGATTAACAGTAGAATGCTATTAAATAAAAAACGGGGCATCATCCTGGCAGTGATGCCCCGTAGGTGGGTTGGGTTAGATTGAAAAATGAACAAAGTGGAATGATGAGGGTTAACAAATAACATCAGAGAAGTCGCTATAAACTGATGCTATTACAAGGGGGTGAGATGAGGTATTCACCAATACAAACCACTTGGTCCGTCAATCTGTAAAATGCTCTTGTAAAGTCTCGCTTGATGTTGACGGTGTCTCTGACCTTTCAAAGTCAGGCGCATATTGCGCAGGTTAAAAACATAATAGCGGACTGTAATATTTTTTATACAAAATGATGCTATTATGAATACAAACATATAACTATGTTGATTAACCCCTGGTCCCGTCAATCAAAATAATAATGACTAGATTAAACAGAGTAATAGTTGTCGTTTTAAATTCGCATTATTTCAAAGAACACCATTATGGGTATGATGGTTAATGGTTATAAAAATGGGCCCGAATTGTTGTCAACGAATCAAATGTCTTGCTGTCGAATACTGCCAAGTATTAGATTTATGTTTGATTAAAAATTCATGATTCGTTTAAACAATTCAGGCCACATATTTTACTCTTCCTTTTAACACATTAACATCAGGTGTTATCCATTACACCGTCAATGTACACAGATGGAGGGGTGCCGCGAATCTTTTTGGGGGGAATTGTAAAATAATGTGGCTAATAGAGTTAGAGAGGGGCAAAGTGCTTATTTCAAATAAAATTCTTAAACATTTCTTTGGCTTTATCTTTATATCCCCTGCTCATGGTGAGTTCTGTTCCGTCTTTGAGGATGACGGTATACTCATTGTTAAACCACTGTTGTATTTCTTTAATACGGTCCATGTTCACTATAACAGAACGGTGGATTCTCAGAAAAATACCGGGGTCAAGGGTATCTTCCAGGCTCTTCATCGTTTGACGCAAAAGGTGATACTTATTTCCAACATGGAGTTTCGCATAATTATCATCTGCCTCAATCCAGTCGATATCTTTTACTTTAACAAGGTACATCCGATCGGATGTCTTTACCATTATTCGGTCGATAAACTGTTTTTGAGGACGCATCTCCTGAAGAAGGTCGAGCATACGTTTATTTATCTCATTATTTTCATTCTTACTGAAATATTCTTTTGCCCGGTTAACGGATTCTTCGAAACGGTCTTTGGCTACTGGTTTTAACAGGTAATCCATAGCATTTACTTTGAACGCCTGAATGGCAAAACGATCGTAGGCTGTGACAAATATCGTAACAGGCATTTGTTTAGCACCTACCGTTTCGATCACGCCGAGGCCGTCCATTTGCGGCATTTGGACATCCAGAAAAACCAGATCGGGATTTTTTTTCTTAATAATTTTGACGGCTTCAACACCATTACTGCATTCACCTGAGATGGAGAGATCCTGATCGCTTTTTATATACTTTTTCAAACGTTCTCTGGCATGAGATTCATCATCCACAATTAATACACTGTACTTCATAAATAGTAACTTTTAGGAATTATTTGATTTTAATTTTTATTATCCCATCGATAAGGAATTTTGAGTGTAACGGTAACACCTCCCTTATCTCCATTTTTCATTTCAAACGTATAATTCGATCCATACAGCGCTTCAAGTCGTTCCCGTGTATTAGAAACGCCAATCCCTTTTCCTTTATGTTTATTAAGATTCTTGTTATTAAGGCCTATGCCATTATCTCTGATTTCAAAAGCCAGCTGGTCTCTTTCGAGGTTGCAGGTAATATTTATTTTCCCATCAGAATTCTGATTGCGGATACCATGTTCAATAGCATTTTCAACCAAAGGCTGTAGTATTAAACTCGGGACCATGGCATTCCACGAAGCCGGATCGATATCGGTTGTAAATTCCAGGTTGTCCTCGAACCGTTTCTTTTGCAGGGAAATATAGCGATTGAGGAAATCCATCTCTTCCCTTAGCGATACTTCCTGTTTGTGAACATTATCCATGATAAAGCGTAACATTTCTGAAAGATCGGTGATCATCTTATCGGCCATTTCAAGGTCCCTGTCCTTAACAATGGAAATGGCGCTTAATGTATTAAATAGAAAATGCGGATTCAGCTGTGCTTTTAACAGGTCGAGTCGGGCTGTGGCAAGCTGGGCTTCAAGGCGCGCTGCTTTCAGCTCCCGTTCTTTATACCGTTGATAATATTCATAGACATGATACATACCGACAATGATGATATAGGTCAGAATATTATCGAAACTATTGGCAAATATTTGTGCATTGAACGCTGCTGTTACAAACGATGGGTTGTCAGGCAGGGCACTACCGATCCATTTGATCAAGAGGTCAATCAGGAATGATGACATAACCAGAAATGGCGCTAACAATATACAGATTGCAATGTGGATGCCAAGGTTTTTGATCCAATTGTGTGATTCAATTCGAAATATGGATGCAAACCATAAGACGATAGGGGTTACGGCACCCCATACCAACGCTTTGGGCATGGTAAAACCTATAGCGCGCCACCAATAAATAGGCTGGTCAATTATAACGCTGTAGATATACGATTTACTGGCAAATAGTAATCCCAAAAGGATCCAGAAACCGAAACTAATGACCCATTTAGTACCTAAATGCTCTCTCGAAATCCAATTTCTCATTTCATAAAGATTCTCGTAGATCGGATGGGCAACTGATTTTTTCTGTTGGGCTATCGATCGCATATTTAATAATGAATATCAATCTACACCCGGCAGTATAAGAATTCATAATATACTAAAATTATAAAAAGGATATGACAAGTTCAGTTAAATTAAGGAGTTTGTATTTTTTTATTAATGGTGATGCAACCCGGAATTATTGAGAATCAATGATTTATCAGGATTATGAAACAGTTTAAATGTTGTCTTTATACTGAATAGATTTAAGGTTAGACAATAATAAGAGATAAATAATTGATAAAACGTAATAAGTCTGCAACTATTACTTATAATTCCAGGAACTAGTATCCGCATCAGCCGGTGCATGATCTTTTATATGACGGGCCATCATTTTTAACATCCCTTCATTGCTGGTCGGTTGCCATCCATGTCCCATTTTGGGACGGCCGAAACTGAAACCCCCCTCATAATAGGGATCACTGGTATTTTTTAAGAAATCCTCTAATCTGTAGACGGCAAGATTCAAGTAATAATTATCCATATCACCAACAAAAAGATGTATTTTCCCCACAAGATCCGGACCAATCTTCTGCCAGTTCTGTTGCAGGTAGTATCGCAGGTCATAATTGTGTTTTCTGAAATACATAGCAATATTGTGATCAATTTTACCACTTCGTTTGTTCCACAGTGGTTTCGGATAGCCATTTTTACCAACCGGACCGAAGACCGATTCCCATGCTTCCAGCTGCTGGCAGGACCGGCCATGGGTACCCAGCACCGATTCTAATTCACTGAATTGCTTTTCGCTGACAAATGGTTGGCCATCGGAGAGCCGCATGATATACCGTGTCGGTTTCATCCATCCGTAGCCCGGTGCGTAAAATGCATTGTCATCTTTATAAATATTCACCATATCATAACTGCGGAAATCTACCGGATCGGGATACATGGTCCATGTTCCTCCAAAAAATTTTGGATGATAGACCTGTAAGGCCAACGATTCCCAACCACCGGTCGACCCACCCGTTAACACCCTTGCATAAGGTTTTCTGATCATGCGATAGTTGTTTTCGAGATAGGGTATTAATTCGTGCATGATGGCATCACCGTATGGACCGTTATTGGCAGAGTTAACCGCATAAGAGTCATCGAAATATGGCGTTGGATGTTGAAAGGTTACAACTATCATTCTTGGAAAGTTGGCAGATATCCATTCTTGATAAAATTTATACCCGGATTCGCGGTGATATCTACTGGTGTAAGGCCTTTTAGTTTTTTGAGTAGTGAAACCATAAGGAGCCCGAAGACTAAAATGTCCCTGTACAAATACAACCGGGTAATGAGTTTTGGGATGGCTACTATATCCTTTCGGCAGTAAAACCGTTGCCCCAAGATAGATCGGATGTCCCCAGAATTTGGTCAACATCTTACTTTGAATCTTGATGTGCTTAACCCATTTTGTATTACCCGGCATTTTGATTGGTGGTATAACTTTTTGCAGCTGAAGTTTTATGTCAAACCCTTTTTGGGGGTCAAGATGTACCTTTTCAACTTTGCTTATAAGATTCCCTGGTGAGAACTGAAAATGCTGCCCTTCCCACTGATCCATATGTGCCCAGATAATATGTCCGTCTGATCGATGAAACTTTGTGTACACATTCAAAAGAGCCTGAATATAATAGTCGCCGGCCGGTATTTTATCTAAATGAGTTACCGGAAAACCGAGAGTGGTATCTGTAATTACCGCCTGTTGCCCCGGTCTGAGCTGGTTGACGTCCACCCCGTAAAAAGGAACACTATTCGACCACGATCCGGCCTGCATACGGGGTTCCCGTTTATTTGATTTTGTAATGAATACGAACACTCGTCCGGTGATCGCTTTTTTATGCAGGTTTTGTGAAAAGGAAATTTCAAAACGGGTATGTTGAGAACCTTGACCCCTGGCGTTCTGATAATAACCTGTTATCAGGCCGATTAATAATAATATTGATAAAATCCGGAAGGAGATGAAATAATTGCGGAATGTAAATTTCATGTAATTTTCCGTTTAGTGAGCTGCAATTGAATTTGTATTGGCTAGTATGAGATTACTGTCAATTGTCTTGTAAACTCAAACCAATGGGTTACAATGACAAGAAGACAATAAACCTGAAAGATTCAATAACGTAGCTGAAAATCCAAAGTTAATCAAGAGACGGGAGGGTTAGTTAAGTACTTAAAGTTATACCGGAAAAGGTAATAATTGGGCCACTGATTCTCGCAGATCAAAGCAGGTAAAAGGGAAAGAGACTTTATTCTGATATCTGACTTCTAATTTCTGTATTCCTTTAAAATTCTCAATAACATGATAACCACATTAATTCAACTCGCCTTGCGCTATGCTTTGACTGATATTGATAGTTAACTATCCGGTAACTGAAATCAATATCTCATAAATTTCAGGATTTAATGGAATAGGACCCGACTTTATCCCATTCTTCAATATCATCGCCAGTTCGGACCAGGTCGATATGATCTACGATGAATTCCCATCTCTGCAAATGACCGTACTCTTCAACAAGTGATTTCTTTATTGGAAGATCTATGTCACCGTACAGTAAGCTCATATGGGGTTCGAATGGGGTACTATCAGGGGTCTCAAACAGACTCAGGGCTTTTTGACGGGCTGATACGAGGGGTTGTGATAAATCGGCATTAAGGAAAAAGCAGTGATAATAATCATTTCCGTAAGCCGGTTTTGTAAGACGTATTGGAATCGAATTAATCTCATCATTTAGTTTTTCTGCATGCCATATTGCATTATCTTCAGACATTTCAATACCTGACAGTAAAGTGATATGAGGTTCAAATTTGGGACTGTCAAACCTTTTATGAAGATGTTTTATAATAGCATAAGCTCTGGCATATACAATTCCCTCAGGCATCAACCATAAAGCGTATCTGTTCGTTTTTTCCATTAGATTCTCCCCAAAATCATTCGGCTCTTTTGCTTGTGGTTGCTATCATTTTTTATGCAGGTGTTTCCCTTCATGAAAATAATACATATCCATCATAAAGCAGATCAAGACGGCGGTAATAAAGGCGTAGATTTCAGCTCCTATCAACCCCACAGTTGCAAAGATAATGCCTCCGATTATAGCTGCAATGACACCCGTCGCGAGATTGACAAACAGGCTGACCCCATGTTCCGAAAAAATCAGTTGGAAAATCCAACCAACCGTTAAACCTATCATGATAAACCAAACATAATCGGTAGCGGTAAGAGTGCTCATAGTAATCTCCCTTTAGGTTGTCTTTGATATTAAATTACCCGGTATATCAAAACCTTTTTGATGAATCTATATGGGAATGATAAAAATATTAAGGATTACTAATGTAGTTTATGTGATATTTGTAATGTTTAAGTGAATTTAAAGTGAACCGGACATTACGTATAACTCATAGCGTACGAAGTGACAGGCACAGGGATTTATAAGTTTTAATTCTCTGTCTACGGTAAAAGACTCAAAGATGAATATTGGTTGATCACCGAACTAAAAAAAGAGCCGGCGTAATGAGAGAAATTAATCCGCACATTATGCTGACTCTTAATTATGAAGATGTGTTTAATCTAAATGCGGTTTTTCGTCTTTGGGTTCATGGGTATGCAACTTGGCCATTTCGCCGATATATTGCACATTAATCAGTAACAGTAATATAAACGATACCCATCCGGCCATCATAAGATTACCGCCGGTTCCTGCAATCACAGGTATTAAACCACCTACAAATGCACCTGCAATACCAAGAAGCAGGTTCGCCCACCAGCTTACCTTATCATTGTGAAATAACAAGTCACCAATATATCCGACTGTCAAACCTATCATTACAAACCACGTATAGTCGGTGGCTGTTAAATGATGCATTATTAGCCTCCTGTAGTCTGGTTCATATTTTTGTTATTATATCGCAAAAATTCTTGTGATATAATTAACTAACTCATTAACAGAACAATAATTGCCGTGTTTCGTTCATTTTCGGTTAAGGAGTCACTTCAAAGACAGTCTTATCTACTCCTGTATTACCTGATTTCGGATCGTAAGCATATATAAAAACTTCATAAGATCCGGGTTCGGATAGATTCATGACACCGGAAAAAGTACTTGTTTGTCCGGCATAATTCATATTCACTGTTTTGAGCTCCTGATTGTCTTTCCGGATGATGGCTTTGACTTCATATTTAGTGGCATCCCATAATCCTTTGGGAGTTATGGGACAACCGCACATCATTACTATTTTGGCTTTCAAAGGGATATTTTGCTGCTCACCCAGTTTATAAGATTGACGTACCTGGGGTAATTCCGTTTTAACAAAAAAACCCGGAATAGTAAGAATAATACCGTCTCCGAGAAGATGCTTACCCGGAATAGCCCATATTTGTGTAGTAGATATAACCGGTTCATCTTTAATTCCCGGTGCATGAGCCTCGATAGTTAAAAGGGTAGGTACGAAGATATGAATAACAGATCTGAATTCTGCAGTATTATCATTCGTTAAACGCATACCCCTTTTGTAAGGAGTTCTCATTATCAACTTTGTGTCACCTGTTTCACCTCTCGTTATTCCTTTATCGAGAATTTCACCCGTTTCAGCGTTTCTTATAATTATTATGGCTCCACCCATTGATGTTCCGATAAATTTCGCATCCTGTGCCCTGACATGTACAACGATAAATGTATCCTCAGCGTAACCGATCTGATAAATACCTATCGTGATTGTAAAGATGAATAAAATGCTCAATAGTCGTTTCATGATGAAATTATTAGATGAATTAACGGATAAATGTTTAAATAGATATAAGTTAAGTAATTTATATTACTTAAGTTCTTTTGATGTGTTTATCATAATGATAATTTTTAATGTGTATAAAACATGTGTATTGTTTGTCGCGGGAGTGTATCTTAGAGCATGGCTCACAGAAAGATTATCCATATTGATATGGATGCTTTTTACGCATCAGTGGAACAACGCGATAAACCGGAACTTCGTGGGAAAGCTGTAATAGTCGGCGGTTCTCCCGATGGACGCGGAGTGGTCGCCACGGCCAGTTATGAAGCACGTAAGTTTGGCGTTCATTCGGCAATGCCCGCAGCCCGGGCTAAGCGTTTGTGTCCGCATGGCATATTTGTCAAACCCCGTTTCGATGCTTACAAAGAAATATCATTACAGATCAGGGATATATTTTTTGAATACACTGATCTGGTTGAACCGCTTTCACTCGATGAAGCATACCTGGATGTCACCGAAAATCTTGTTGGAAATCCATCGGCAACGTTAATTGCACGTGAAATCAGGAAACGAATCAAAGAAGAGACCGGGCTAACGGCTTCTGCAGGTGTGGCACCTAATAAATTTTTGGCTAAAGTAGCATCAGATATTAATAAGCCGGATGGAATGACAGTTATAACGCCTGAAGATGCTGAGAAATTTATTGAAACATTACCTATAGGCAAGTTCCACGGGATTGGCAAGGTGACGGAGAAAAAAATGAAATCACTGGGGATAAAAACAGGGGCTGATCTTAAAAAGTGGCCGGAAATTGACCTGGTCAACCAATTCGGGAAAGTGGGTTCCTATTATTACGGTATTGCAAAGGGTATAGATGACAGGGAAGTTAAAGCACATCGTATTCGAAAATCTATTGGGGCCGAAAATACGTTCTCCGAGGATTATGATGATATTCAATGGATGCAAAAGCAATTGGATGAAATAGCATTCAAAGTGGCCGGACGTTTAGAGAAGTCACATACAAAAGGGCGAACGATCACTTTGAAAGTGAGGTTTGCTAATTTTCAGCGTATAACCAGAAGTATGACATTAATACAAAGTGTTTCGGATACTGATACGATTGCATCTGTTGCCAAAGAGTTATTAACCCAAACAGAGGCAGGTGAACGGAAAATTCGTTTATTGGGAATTACGGTATCTAATTTGGATTTAGCAACCAAAGGTTTGGGTATACAGTTAGATCTGTTTGAATCGTAATGAGATGATATCAGGATGCGTATAAAAAAGCCGCATCATCTTGGATGATACGGCTACAATTGTCTATACAAATAGATTTAAAAAATCAGGCTTCTGCTGTTTGTGTCTCGACTGTTATAATATTTCGGGCAGATAGCCATCCGGCAAGCAGAGCGGTAATAAGTCCTAAATAACCCGCAACGTATACAAGAAACAATGCCATTGTCCAATTACCAATAGCCAGTGCCAGGAAGGTTAGCCATAATCCGAGTAAAAAGAGATTAACAACAACATCTTTTTTCATAACTCCCAGCCAGATATAGAAGAAATATACAGCCCAAACGACATCTAACCACCCTTCATTGGCTGATGGACCACTATTACCTGTTGCATACATAGAAACCATCGATGCTATAAAAAAGAATGCACCGAGACCAAGAAATAGTGACATTTCATAGGTCTCACCGCGGAAGAAGGAAAAGATTCCAACAATGGCAACTACAATTCCACCTAATATTAAACCAGTAATTAAATCTGATTGCGGGTATTGTTGCATGAACCAGCCGGCATTATACATACTGTACATCCAACCGGTAATAAAAATTGCTGCGTAACCAACTACTTTTGGATTTGCTAATTTATCATTCATAGTATCCTCATTCTTTATAGGTTCGAAATGTGTTTTATC
>DATFMH010000006.1:0-5390 GCA_035267045.1 Balneolales bacterium | reverse complement strand
AAAAGGGTAATATAATCTTTATAAAAAAGCTTGTGTGGTTTTTATATTATTGTACTGATTTAAATTAAAAGCATAGTGCATGGCGTTAAGAACTGTTATTGGGGAACTGAGGGAAATAAACGATTTATATACAATATGTTCACCCAGATAAAAATCTAAAGCCTTATCTCGTGATGAGGCTAATATACATCTCGTGATGAGGTTAAAAAATATCTCGTGATGAGACTAAAAAATATCTCGTGATGAGACTAAAAAATATCTCGTGATGGGGCTCTGCCCCTTCACGCAGGAAAATGAGGCTCTGCCTCTTTAAGATCAGTCCCTTCCCGGAAGAGTAAGGGTGTGGGTTAACGAGCCAACAGGTTAGTGCGTTATTGCCTCATCCACAGGATTCCGGATCGGGACCCGGTATGACATTATTTTTTGTGGTAAAAATCGTTCTGATTTCTGACTTCTAAATTCTGAATTCTCATATGTAAAATTATTTCTTAGATTACATTCTCTAAAAAGTATATGTACGGCACACATTAAACTGTAAGTCTATTTATTTATGTCACGTAAAAAAATTATTAATTCCTTTACCCTGCTTCTTTTAAGTACTGTTATTGCTTTCTCCGGTTGTGTATCTCATCGGGTTTCCCGGGAAAAGGGCACGAAAAAAGCAAAAGAGTTATCTGAAAAACTCAATAAAAAAAGAGTAATGTTACCGAACGGCTGGTCATTAACTCCTGCCGGACGAAGTGTGAAATTAGGGGATTTACCATTAAATCTGGCTGTATCCAAAACAAAAAACCTTCTTGCTGCTACAAACAATGGTTATAGTCAGCAAGTTATTGATTTGATTGACGCGCAATCGGGTACGGTGGTAGATAGTGCCGTTATCAAAAAATCCTGGGTTGGTTTGAAATTCGGGGATAATGGCAATTATCTCTATGCTTCAGGCGGCAATACGAATGATATAGTTATCTATCATGTAGCGCAAAGAAAACTGGCAAGAGAAGGTGAGATCAAACTTGGTAAGCCATGGCCCAAAGATAAAATATCCGTTGCCGGTTTAACAGTTGATAACAAAACAAACAGGCTTTATGCCGTTACGAAAGAAGACAGCTCTTTGTATATCTGTGATATTTCGAGACGCAGCGTTCTTAAAAAAATCAAATTACCAGCCGAGGCTTATACCTGCATTTTATCCCCCGATGGCAGTAAATTGTATATTTCATTATGGGGTGGAGAAAAAGTAATGATTTATGACACGCAGCAAAATCATCTTATTGGAAGTATTTCTGTAGAGAGTCATCCAAATGATATGGCGATAACAAAAAATGGGAAATACCTGTTTGTCGCAAATGCCAACTCCAACTCTGTTTCGATAATCAATACAAAGAGTGAGAAGGTTATCGAAAATATTAACGCGGCATTATATCCTGATTCACCGGCGGGCAGCACGACCAATGGTGTGGCTTTATCGGAAGATGGTACCAAATTATTTATCGCCAATGCAGATAACAACTGCCTGGCCGTTTTCGATGTTTCCAAACCCGGTAATACGCATTCCATGGGCTTCATTCCTACAGGTTGGTATCCATCGGCTGTACGAGTACTGGATAACAAGATATTTGTAGCCAATGGGAAAGGTGAGAAATCAATGGCGAATCCTAACGGGCCCAATCCCTATAAGAAATCGACTCCTAAAACACAGTATATAGCCGGCCTGTTCAAAGGAACATTATCCATGATTAGTATGCCGGATAAAAGCGAATTATCCGTATATTCACAAGCCGTTTATAAAAACACACCGTTCAATAAGTCTAAGGAAAAAGAAGCTTCAGGGGAAAGTGGGAATCCCATCCCGCAAAAGATAAACGGTAAGTCCCCTATCAAACATGTGTTTTATATCATTAAGGAAAACAGGACTTATGACCAGGTGTTCGGCGATATCAAAGAAGGTAATGGTGATTCGACACTGACCTTGTTTGGACGAAAAGTAACGCCAAATGAACATAAACTGGCTAAGAATTTCGTGCTTTATGATAATTTCTATGATGATGCTGAAGTGAGTGCCGACGGACACAACTGGTCAACGGCAGCATATGCCACCGATTACGTGGAAAAAACATGGCCAACCTATTATAGCGGTCGCGGCGGCACCTATGACTATGAAGGCAGCCGGAAAATTGCCTTTCCCAAAGATGGTTTTATATGGAATTATTGTAAGAGGGCCGGCATTTCATACCGAAGCTACGGTGAATTTGCATACCTCGGTAAAACGGGAGTGAATGCATTAAAAGGACATTTGGATGTGAAATATCCCGGCTTTAACCTGGATATCATGGATATTCACCGGGAAAAACTTTGGGAACAGGATTTCGATTCCCTTCTTTCCATAAATAAGGTTCCTCAATTCCAGACTATTCGTCTTCCGAACGATCATACCTATGGAGCACGACTTGGCAAACGAACGCCTGATGCCTATGCGGCGGATAACGACCTGGCTCTCGGACGTTTGATTGATCATCTTTCGCACAGCCGGATCTGGAAATCATCAGCTATTTTTATACTAGAAGATGATGCCCAAAACGGGCCGGATCATGTTGATGCGCACCGTTCTATTGCCATGGTTATCAGTCCCTATGTGAAAAGACATTATGTCGATCATACCATGTATTCAACGGCGTCCATGTTACGTACCATGGAACTAATACTCGGTCTGCCGCCGATGAGTCAATATGACGCGGCAGCTACTCCGATGTGGAGGAGTTTTACAAGCAACCCTGATTTCAAGCCATATCAGGCACTTCCCAGTGAAGTAGATCTGTATGAAAAAAATACCCGTGATGACGCGGCGGCAAGGATGTCGGCTAAATTTGATTTTTCACATGCCGATGAAGCACCCGATGGTCCCTTTAATAAGGTAATCTGGAAAGCAGTTAAAGGTTCAAACAGTGTGATGCCTGCTCCCAGAAGAAGTGCATTCGTTAATTTGATCAATCATCAAAAAGGTGATAACGATGATTGATATTTTTCAGGGGCATGTCTCCTGAAAATTTTTATAAATAAAAAAGGCTCTTAATCAACTGATTAAGAGCCTTTTTTTGTGAATCGGGTGGGGATCGAACCCACGACCCACGGCTTAAAAGGCCGTTGCTCTACCACCTGAGCTACCGATTCTCTGTTTCTTTAACAGGCAACAAAGATAAAGAGAGTTCCTCCTTAATTGCAAATTGTATTTGAAAATTTTTACCCTTTAAAACTTTAAGTTAGATAAATATCAGGTAATAAAATTTTTATGTAAGGCTAATATGTATACAGTAACGTTATATTAGGGAATATGAATTCCCGTTTTAATAAAATAAGTAGAGCTTAATAATGATTCCTGTTGATGAGTTATGTGAATCACCTATTAATAAAATAATATATCCGATCAGGATTCCGACTCCCTTTCCCGTAGGCGACGTTAATATCTACGTCATAATGGATGAAAAGAATATTCTGGTTGATACCGGTCCCAAAACACCGAAAGCGTTGCAAATATTAAGAGAAGAACTGGATAAGCTGGATTTGTCATTTAAGGATCTCGATGAGATATGGCTTACCCACGGCCATCCCGATCATTTCGGGTTGGTGACAACGATACTCCGGGAAAGCAATGCAACTGTATTTGGGCATCCTGACGATATTATTAATTTTGATTATAACCGTCAGCTTCCTCATTTTTTGCATTTTTTCAGAGAGCATAAGATACCGGAAGAATTTGTATCCGTGTTTGTTACACAGTTCCACTGGTATGCGAGTTATCTCGATAAAATTGTGCCGGATGTCTGGTTGGAAGATGATAATATTCTCAAAACGGGGAATCATAACTTCAAAATATTACATTTGCCCGGTCACGCTCCGGGACACGTTGGTTTTCTTGAGCAAAACGGAGTGCTCCTGGGTGGTGATGTACTCATCAAACACATCACAAGTAATGCCCTGGTATCATTCGATGATGAAACGGGCGAACGCACGGATAACTTGTTATCACTCAGAAACTCGATGAGTAAAGTCGGGGAAGTTGCCAAATGTGTTCTGCCGGGACATGGTGTTATGTTTCATAATGTGGCTGAAGTAGCGGAGTCCCATCTTGATGCGCAGGATGAGCGTTATCATACCATTTCAAGATCATTGGATGAACCGCTGACATTACTTGATATTACACAAAAAATATTCCGTGGAGCTGTCACTCCGGAAAAAGCGTTCTTGCCTGTTTCCGAAATCATCGGTTACCTGGATTGGGGGATACGGGTGGGAAGTATCAGCACTTTTAGAGAGGATGGATACTGGTATTATGTGAGGAAATAAAGAATGGAATTTTTTTTAGCCACAAATAATAACGGAAACCGGAAACCGGAAACCGGAAACCGGAAACCGGAAAAAGGAGAACGGAGAACGGTATCTGTATTTTTACACCGTGTGCCGGTAGGTACGGAATGAGAAATAATGTCTTATAAGGGTGATTATTTGTCTTTATTGCCAGAATCACAGTTATAAAAATTGGATACCAGATAAAAAACTAATAATAACCTACTACCAACTACAAACATCCAATAAAAAGTTATTCCGGGCTCCGACCCGGAATCTCGTGGATGAGGCATTAACGTACCAGCCTATGATCACGAACCCCATCCTACACCTTCCCCAGGGAAGGAGTTAAAGAGGCATAGCCTCTTTAAGATTAAGGGGTGGGTTAACGTGCCAACAGGCTAGTGCGTTATTTGAGGTTAACGTTGATCACACATATGGCAAGATATCGTGGGATCGCCACGATGGCTATCGGAACATTCTTTTGCGGTTGTTCATGCTGTTATTAAACCCCTCCGGGGTTTGGAATGCTTCTCATTTTTTCTTCGGGTTACACCCGGAGCTATTCAAATTTATATCTCATCACAGGGTTCTGAGCGTTGGTTTCAAGTGGGAGGCAGAGCCTCATTCTCTGCGTGAAGGGGCAGAGCCCCGTCACGAGATATATTTTGGCCTCATCACGAGATAAAACCGGAGGATGGAACTCAATAATTATTAAACCCCTTTAGGGTTTGGGCTTTTCCCCATTTTTCTTCGGGTTACACCCGGAGCTATTCATATTAAAGCCCATTCGGGCTTTGCATTGTTAACCGGCAGAACTTATTGTTCATTGCTCATTGAACACTGTAACCCTCTGTGCCTTTGGAACGCTGTCCTCTGCCACTCATCCCGCCACGCGCTTTGCTCTATGCTCTGTGTCTTCGGTCTTAAAACAACAAAAGCCCGTCACCCGACGAGCTTTCTTGCGTAGCGTGGGGCGGAATTGAACCGCCGTCCCGAAAGCGTTCGGGATAGGAATCCGATGCTCTAACCTTCTGATTTACCACGCA
>DATFMH010000005.1:0-32071 GCA_035267045.1 Balneolales bacterium | reverse complement strand
ACGGTATATTATAATTTTTCTGTATCAACTACTTAGATAATTACATATTACAGAAGGTTTTGCTAAATCCCGGATTTCGCAAAGCCTTCTTACTGAGGTAAAATTAATAATCAAGAAATCGATAAAAATTCTTTATATTGACGGTGTAGTAGATGTGTAAAAGATTTACGATTTTAATTCGTAAACTTATGGTATGAATAAAGACGGTTTTATTTTCTATTTATAATCTCATTTTCAGTGGTATGGGTAAGAAATCAATGGGATTTGCAGATCTGAGATTATATATAATTACTGGAGTTATATTCCGGATAAAGATATAATAATTATCACTAGCGGTTCATCACATTAAGGTATTATTTCTGTGAAAATTAAGCATGCTGATTATTTACAGGCTATCGGTATACAGTTATTTATTATTGTAACTGTACTCTTTTTATCAGTAAATACATCTTATGCACAAATTACCGTTAGTCCGGCTACAGGTGGAGGCTCCATCTCCGCAGATGATTATACATCCCAAACGTTTACGTCGTTAACCGGCCCAACTATTACGGAAACAAATCCGGGACAGTTAAAAGCGAATAATACCATTGTATTTACCGCTCCTTCCGGTTTTGTGTGGGACACAACCGGGGCTAATCCAGCCGTAACAATTACGGTGGCTCCGGGTTTTAATGGTAATGGGGGAACTAAACTTACTATAGCATATGTAAGTCGTGATTCTATTCATGTTACATTTCAGGTTACCTCGGAAAGTACAGTTGCTTCAAAGAAGGCGGGACAAGCAGTATTTAGCGGATTACGTATACGCCCATTTACAGGTATTATACATAGTGGAAATATCAGGAATACCGGTACAACAGCTCCGGCAGGTGTCACTAATTATGGAACGATTGGGATGGTAGCCGGTACGCCAAGCGCAATAAGGGTAGAGGCCAGTGGCGATGGCAGTAGTGACAGAGCACTAAGTCCCCAAACTCTGATAGCCGGCAACTCTATAACAGGCTATGCAATAGAACGCGATGCGGAAGGCAATTTCATAAGTAATATTGCAGCTGATTCATGGGCCTTAACAAGCATTACGGGTGGTATTGCCACTTCAGATATAACACCATCGACTGATTTGAAAAGTGCCGTCTTTTCATCGGATTCGGTTGGTACTGCCATTATTCAAGCCATTAAAAGCGGCCTTGCTTCTGTGACTTCCGGAACCATGTCGGTTAATCCAGCTGCTGCTTCGCAAATGATTATCAAAACGCAGCCCTCTTCAAATGTAACCGCCGGCCAGGTTTTTCCGATTCAACCAGTAATAAAAATAGAGGATAGTTATGGAAATTTGGAGACCGGTGATAATAGTACATCTATAACGGTTTCCTTATCACAAGGCAAGAGCTCTTTGCAGGGTACAACTTCAGAAACCGCAAGTAGTGGAATCGCCACGTTCACAAATTTGTCATATAATCTTGCGGATACATTAATTTTAGCATTTAACGGTGGCGGATTACCTGCTGTTAACTCCAATTCGATAATTGTTTCGCCCGCAACTGTCAGTAAATTAGCTTTTGTTCAGCAACCGTTAAATGCGACAAAAGGTAATATATTAACCCCTCCTATCACGGTACGGTTATATGATGCCTACAATAATGAGGTAACATCCTCCGGAACTCCCATCAGTATAAGTTTAGGATCGGGACAGGGCGTTGTGAGTGGAACTACTACTCAGAATACGAATGCCACCGGTTTGGCAACTTTTAATGATCTTAAAATTAATAATACCGGGCAGAAACAATTTACGGCATCATCGAGTGGCTTGTCCTCAGCTGTGAGTGATACTTTTAATATAGTTTCGGCCGGAGTATTAGCCAATTTCCTTATAAAAAAAACCGACAGCACAAGTATTGCTTCAGTAACAGCAGGTCAGCCTTTTAATTCAAAAATTTGGGCAGTGGATGGCAATGATAAGGTGGTCTCGGGATTTACACAGCCTGTGAAAATAACTTCTAATGTACCGTTGATAACCGGAGGTGGTTTAACTTCAAATTTCACAAGTGGTATTCTAAGCAGTCACACATTAAAAATAAATAAAACAGGAAGTGCAACTATTACTGTGTCGGATACAAGCAAAGTCATTCAAAGTACAAGTAATACATTTCAGGTACTTCCCAATACTTATTCATTATCTCAATCAACGATTTCTGTTTCAGATTCAGCCATTGTAGCTGATGGCAGCAGTTCATCAATTATTACAGTGCAATTGAAAGATTCTCTTGGGAATAATGAAATAACCGGCGGTCAAACGGTTACGATAAATTCAACGGGTGGTACGATTGGCCCGGTAACAGATAATGGAGATGGTACTTATATGGCTACATTAACTTCTGCCATTACACTCCAAACCGTGACTATTTCGGTATGGGTAAATGGACAATCGATCTCATCAGGTGATCCCACTATTCGTTTTAAACCGGGTTCTGTGGATCATTATCTTGTTTATGCGGCCGGGAGTGGTTCAAATTCTATTGGGAATCAGTCGGCGGGAACTCCTTTTAATATTAAGATCGAAGCCGTAGATGCCAATAATAACATTGTATCAACCGATTCCGAATATGTTCAGATAACTTCAAACAGAACGATAGTATCCGGTGGTGGAGCTTCTAACAAATTTACAAATGGCGTTATTTCTTCCCATTCGATCACCATTAACGAATCCGGAACAGGGACATATATCGCTATATCCAATTTAAGTGGAACCATTAGTAGTCAGAGCAATACTTTTACGATCAATCCAGGGGCGATCGACGCTTCAACCTCAACTATAACGGCTTCACCGGATTTAGTTCAGAATGACGGAACAAGTACCTCAACGATAACCGTACAACTTAAAGATGGTTTTGGTAACAATCAGGTAACTGGTGGAGCACAGGTTCAAATATCATCAACACAAGGTACCATAAGTTCAACTACTGATAATAATGACGGTAGTTACACGGCCATTTTGACTTCTACAACTACCGTGCAGACGGCAACGGTGTCGGCAACTTACAACAATGGAAGTAATTCTCTTATACATAACGTATCTGTAACCTTTACTCAATTTAATACGTGGTTGAGTGCTGGTCAGAATAAAAATGCATCCGACTGGAATCTTGGATCCAACTGGAGTCTTGGAATTATTCCGAACACGCAGGAAGTTGCCGTTATCCCGACAAATCCGCAAAACGGAACAAATTTTCCGCAAATAAGTTCAAGTACTCATATTGGTAATCTGCTTATAAATTCAAATGCAAGTGTAACTGTTTCAAGCGGTGTTACATTAACGGTTGATAATCAAATCGAGGGCAGCGGCACCCTGGTAGGTGACAATGCTACCATTTATTTGGCTGGCGATAAAACAGTCACCAACTTTAATGCTGCAACTTCTAAAATAATTTTAAATGGCAGCAGTACGGTCAATCCACAAAAGATACAGGGAGAAATGCTAACCGGAAACCTGACAATAAACAATGGGGCAGGAGTAACCGCTGATGGTTATGTTTTTGTTGCGGATACTTTGAATATCGCGGCTAATGCTCTCACTATGAGTCCCCCATCCGGTTCAAACACTAAACCCACATTGGAAGTTTTGGATATTGTAGGTAGTGGAAGCCTGTCTATTTCTAAGGGGATTTTGAAGTTGGGCGGTATTGAAAATTTATCAAATATTAATGTTTCGACTTCTGAAGTAGTGTATAACGGTTTAATTCACCAAACGGTCAATAGCAATATGGCTTCTTTCTATAATCTCAAAATTGATAACGATCATAATGTGACAGCTCAGGGGAATATTACTGTGAATGATACTTTAAAATTAACCAACGGCCGTTTAATTATGCCGTCAGGGTCGAATTTGATTGCGGACAATAAGCAAATTGCAAATGGGAAACTGACTTTTAATAGAGCTATAGCTGATTCCGGATGGACTATGTTATCATCACCGGTAAATACAACTTATGGACGCTTATTTCATAATATCGTAACACAGGGTTATCCCGGGGCTACCTTTCCGTCCGACACTACTAATCCCAATATCCTATACTATCTGGAAAGCTACCCGGGTACGGATAACCAGAGATATCGTGTTCCAACTGACAGCAGCACGGTAATCCCGGCAGGTAAAGGATTATTTGTGTATGTATTTGGCCAGGTACCTAACGATACGAAACATAATATACCGTTACCGGATACGCTTGTAGCTACCGGCCAGGAAAATGGCTATAGCCAGATAAACAATAATTTTGATTTTAATGTTACTTATACGGCTGCAGCTGATACCGGATGGAACCTGGTTGGAAATCCCTTTGGAGCTACAATTAATTGGGATAGTCCTTATTGGGTGAAGACAAATATGAGTAATGTAATCTATATTTGGGATCCGGCAGCGAATAATGGTAATGGATTATACCGGGTATGGAATGGATCAGTGGGGAATCCGGATAGTTCGTTAACTGGTGGATTAATTGCCCCGTTCCAGGCTTTTTGGGTGAAAGCGGATACGACGAATCCATCGTTAAAAATTCTCAAAGGAGCCAAGACGGTAAACGGACCATTTTACAAAAGAAGTACAAATCGTGTAGCATCAATAGATTTTGAATTAACATCTGGTAAGCTTCACACTTCAGCTTTCGTTATGTTTTCCGACTCGGCAAGACTAGGTAAAGACAAGTGGGATGCTTATCGGTTGATACCATTATCAGATACATATCTTGAACTGTATACCGTTTGGAAAAAGGGCACTGAATTGTCTATCAATGACTTGCCGGAAAACCTGAATGGTAAGACAGAGATTCCGATGGCAGTTGGTGGTTTAACGAAGGGACAGCCATTATCCGGGAATTGTGAGCTGACCTGGCCGAAATTAAATAATTTGCCCAAATATTGGTCTTTTAAATTAAAAGATAATATTAGAGATACGACAATTGATTTGAAGAATACGGTTTCATACAGCTTTACTATCCCCAAACGTAAAATGAAAAAGGCTCCAAATAGTAATAAACCGGGCCGGTCTTTTCATTTAACAAGTACTACCTCTGCAGATAATGCACGGTTTACATTGCAGATCTATCCGAATACATCAAATAGCCAGATACCGGATAAAATTGAGCTAAATCAAAATTTTCCCAATCCGTTTAATCCAACTACCACTATTCGTTTTGCCTTGCCCAAAAGCGAGCAGGTCAAAATTGTAGTGTATAATATTCTGGGTCAGAGGGTAGCAACTATAACGAATAAAAAATACCAGGCGGGTTATCATGAGGTAGTCTGGGACGCACACAGAGTGGCAAGCGGGCTATACTTTTATAGAATGGTAACAGGTGGGAATTATTTCACAAAAAAAATGATCGTATTGAAGTGAATTTGAATAATATTTACAATAAATCCATAAATATATGCATACTAACGGTAGTTACGATAATATGCATACCATCTGTGATCTTTGCACAGAATGATCAAACTATTGTTTCTACAATTAATATACAGGTAAATGTACAAAACCAGATGAATATCAAGCGGGCCAAAAATATTCAACTTGTCGTTCACGCCGATAGTACTTCGAAAATTGATATTGATCCAAAGCAGGATGAAGGTGCAGGCAGCTTTGAAGTCGTAGGGTCCGGATCTGCAGCAATACGGATATCATTTCCGGCAATTATGGACCTGAAACAGGTTAATGGTGATTTCACTATCCAGTTTCACACGACGGTATCCAGTTATACTGCCCGAAATCAAAACAATTCAGAACTATTAAATAAAAATGCTGACAGCTTAAAATTAAACGATCAGGGACAACGTTTTTTCTGGGTTGGAGGAAGTGCCAATATTAAAAATGCTCCGGGCGGGCAATATGTGGGGACGATGTCTTTTAATTTAGAGTATGATTGAGAATCGACCACAGACCACCGATGACGAAAATGTCTTTATCCTGTTTGATATTATTAAAGATAAATGGAATTGTAATAAACCTAAGTGCAGCAAATGAATGATTTTTTTAAAAAAGGAGTCGTGTTGTGTTTTGCATTTATAAGTTTGATAAATGCAGTTTATGGACAGTCTATACAGTTTAATGGACAAGTGCCATTATCGTTTACGGTGGTTAATGATATAAATTTTGGCCAGGTTGTAACAAATGAGGGATTGGTAAGATTAAACAAAGGTGATAATGGGATGGGAGTCCTTAAAATTACCGGCCAAAAGAATATGGATATAACTATTAATATTCCTTCCAGTGTAAAGTTATATGATGCCAGTAATACAAATTATATGAATTACACTATTCGGGCAGCGTATAACAATAAAGGACAAAATGATTATACGCAGACGCAACCGTTTAATGTTCCATCCCAGACCTTTCGTGTTGGCGGGAGGAATCAGGGTCCACCAGCCCCACCGCCAACACCGGCACATCATGGATATATACCTCCAACAGGCAGCGCCTGGTTATATTTGTTCGGAAATTTAAATGTTACCAATGTTCCGGTCGGTCAGTATCATGGAACTATAACTATTACCGTTATTTATAATTAAGGATAATCACTTAATCTAATACGGTAAACTTCCGTAAATTTATCTGTATAAACCATTAATTTTATCTGAAGGAATAAATATAAATATACAAACCTATTGTATAGCAACATTATATTTCTATCTCTTGTAATTAATATTATTGTTTGTTTAATTTAATTTTTCTAATTTGAAATGTAATTGGTATGGGTAATAATATCATTATTACAATTTTTAACATGTTTTTCTGAAACAAAAAGCTGTATAAGTTCTTTATACAGGGAACATGTGAATTACACTATCTCGATGCATTAGAATTTGAGATCAGTGTGGGTAAAAGAGTAATAAATTAGAGGATACAGATATGAAAAAGGTTAATATAGTTATCATTGCAACGGTGTTAATAGTGAGTGGATTTACATATTCTGTAAAAGCTCAGGCAAGTGTTGGTGTTAGTGCCAATGTTCTGTCACAGATTTCCCTATCGAAAACAGATGTTAATTTTGGGACAGTTCAACAGGGAAGTAGTCCTGTTATTAATCCGGATCCCGGAGCCGGTACTAAATTTACAGATATAGATGCCGGAGGACAGGTAGGTGAAGTAATTGTTTCGGGTAGCAGTGAAACTTCTGTTGCAATATCATTCGATCATTCTTCAGCATTTAATCTTACCAATGGTAGTAATACATTGTCTTACACGCCTACTATTTTTGCAGATACATCATCTACAGGTGGGAGTACAATTTCCAGTTCGCTTTCAGGATTTTCTCATGTAACGAATACAAACGGTAACTTTTATGTCTGGATTGGTGGTTCACTCGGTTCCGGTACACCGGCGATACCGACAAGTCAGGCTACTGGTAGTTACACTGGAACACTAACGGTAACTGTAAGTTATAACTAAAAAAGTTTGGTATGTATATAACATCCTTTATCTATATAACAATTTAGGTGGATAAATATATTGTAAACCGTTATATAGAGATAATTTGATTTTATATTATAAGGGATTTGAATTATGAAAAAACGGTTTGGAAAACACTACCTTACTTTATCTATTCCAGTTATATTTTTTTTGTTTTTAAATGTAGGGAGTAAAGTTTGTGCACAAGTATCAATTTCACCCACTACTATTTTTGTAGAAAAGCCCAATAATTTTGGCAGTTTTTCGATACAAAATACATCAAATCGAATTCAGGAAGTTTCCGTAAGATTTAAATTCGGGTATGTTGCTACCGATTCGGTTGGAAATATCTACATGAATTATAGTGATAGTACCCGGGCACGAAGATATTCAATGACAAGCTGGGTTCATGCATTTCCCCGTTCCATAACATTGAATCCAAGTCAGACTCAAACCGTGCGAATTATGACGAGGCCACCTCATAATTTAACTGACGGCATGTATTGGACCAGGATGTACGTGACTTCCAATCCACAAAGTTCACTTGTCGGGTCGTCCAACAAAAGTAATGTTTCTGCTAACATCAATTTTAAATTTGTCCAGGTAACAAGTGTTTTTTATAACAATGGAAATACTAAGACCGGGATATCCTTCGATAAATTATATCTGCAAAGGACAAGTCGACATTTGAATTTTTTGTCAGATGTGAAGCAGACCGGTAACGCACCTTTCCTGGGTACTGTAAGATTAAAAATTTATAATCAGAACGGTAAGATGGTAGCTAAAAACACACTCATGACAACTATTTATTTTAATGAAACCATTAAATTGGATATAAATAAAAGTGAGCTCTCATCCGGAGACTATAAAGCTACAGTTACATTTTCCTCAGGTCGTAATGATATTGATCGTAAGAATATTATAAATGCTAAAACGGTCTCTAAAACGATAAAATTTAGGATACCGTGATATGTAGAATCAAATGGTATCCCAAATTACTATTACTGATTATATTTATTACGGGTTCCTTCGAGGCAGGGCTGGCGAAAGTCAATGCAGTTGATTCTACTAAAAGTTTACCCCAGCAGGTCTATTTGACTTTTCAATATGAAGGGGGCGTAAATACCGTTGTTTTAGCATATTATTGGAATAAAAAATTCTATCTTCCAGTCAACAGTTTATTTGGGATACTCAGAATCAATCATTCTTATGATTTGAGCAGAAAAACTATTTCCGGCTATTACCTGGATAAATCCAATCATTATAAAATAGACCTGCAAAACCAGACAGCCATATCCGGAAGCAGACGAATTGAAATACAACACAATGACTACCTGATTAAAAAATTAGATTATTATCTTAGTCCTGATTTATATAAAGAATTATTCGATCTGAATTTCACGGTTAATTTTAATAAGCTGCGATTAACTCTTACTACTTCAGATGAATTACCGAGTGTAAGACTTTATCAGCAAGAACAAAAGAGAAATTCGATAGTTCACAAGCCATATTTAATTCAGAATTATCCTATTCAATTTCATGAAAAAAGGCATGTTTTGAATGGTGGATTTATCGATTATGATATTAATTCCAGTTACAGCGGTACAAATAATTCGGTAAATGTTAATTTGCATGGTGGTGGAGAGGTTCTGGGTGGTGACCTGCAGGGTAATTTTTTCGGTGCCTATACAAATAAGGGCTATGGCTTAGAAGCCAATAATATTAGATGGCGTTATGTTTTTAGAAAAAGTCCTTATTTAAAAAGCATAATCGTAGGTAAAATACAATCTGATAATATTTACAATATACCGATACATGGGGTGCATGTATCAAATGAGCCGGTTACGCCACGGTATATCTATGGAAAATATTCATTAGATGGTACTACAGATCCTTCTTCTATTGTAGAGCTTTACATGGATAACCAGCTAATCCAGTTCCAAAAAACCAATGATTTGGGAAGGTATCATTTTTCAATACCATTATCGTATGGAAGTTCTAATTTACACATGAAAATTTATGGTCCTAATGGAAATGTAACCGATTGGAATAAGCTTATTCGTATCCCTTATGATTTTATTCCCAAACATAAGCTCAATTATAATATCAGAGTTGGTGAAACTCCCAGTTATTCGTCTTTAAACTACATTAACAAAAAAGTAGTTCAGACCAACATCAAATACGGGGTATCGAATTGGTTGTCAGCCAAAATGGGACTGGATTACCTAAATGCCAATTATAATAGTAAGCCATTACCATATGGTTCATTAAATGCCAGAATTGCCACTGAATATTTGATTTCAGCTGATATTATTCCTAATGATTTTTACCAGATGCGCGCAGAGGTTACTTACCCTAATTTGGCTAGCTGGAATCTTAGATATGTGAAATATAACGGTTATGGTGGATATAATACGCAACAGGCCAAGCAGTTAATAGATGCTACGTTATTCGTCCCTACCCATATTGCCAATATACCTATATCGCTACAGGCAAACGGCTCACAAAAAAAATATTTATCATATCAGATCTATAATTACAATCTAAGTTTAAACGCAAACTTACATCCTTTTAACATAACAGAAAATTACTCTTCTTACTGGATCACCAGCTCTTTAAAATCAAATAACCAATTTAGAAAGCTAACTTCGGCTATATCCACCAATCTTATTGGTCATATATTTATGAGGGGGCAAATAGATTATTACATTAACAGTAAAAGAATACAAAACTGGTCTGTTATTATGTCGAGGAAAGTATCACATTGGGGCTATTTAAGTTTAAACTATAGAAGAAATGTTCAAAGTAACTATGGTTTTTTAGGCATTAGTATTCGTTTTAATTTGAACAAATTACATGCCTATTTAAGCGTTCAGGGCTATAACAACTCGGTAAATGTCTCGCAAAGTCTAAATGGATCAATTGGCTACGACAATAATTACCATAAGCTGTTTTTTGATAACCTGAATGAAGTAGGAACATCAGATGCTACATTTCGTTTATTCGTGGACTCCAATAATAATGATCACTATGATCACGGTGAGAAAGTTCTTAAAGATGATGCCGTACGTCTTATACGAACAGAACAATGGAGAAATAGTAAAAGCGGAATTAAGACATTTATTCATTTATTACCCTACAGACGATATAATGCCGAAATATTGGAATCCCAGATTTCGAACCCTTTACTGGTTCCCAAATTCGACAAATTCTCATTTGTAACGGATCCAAACTCATTCAAGAAAATTGATATACCATTCTATTCGACCGGTGTCATAAGTGGTTCTGTGTCATCAGTGAACAAAAAAAATAAAAAGGAACCAATATCCGGTTTGAAGGTTATTCTGCGAAAGAATAATGGTAATATAGTGAAACAAATGCGCACTTATTCAGACGGCAGTTTTTATTCGATGCATATTCGTCCGGGTAAATATGAGGTTTATATCGATTCTACACAGGTACAATTTCTGAATAGTATTTCAAAACCCGGTATTCGTCATTTTTCCGTAAAGGCTATGTCCAAGGGCGATTTTGTTGACAGTCTGAATTTCACCTTGAAACCGAGGCCCAAATCCCAAAGTAATAATTTAACCATTCCTGATACAGTCAAAGGGTTGGAAGAAAATATGAAAGGGATAACAGCTAATAATTTTAGCATGAGCCGTATTAACAGGAACACATCAACTGAAAAAAATAGCTACTTCGTTCAAATTGGAGCATTTAAAAACCTGGACCTGGCTCTTCATGCTCAAAGTGTAGGTGAATCAAGTCTGGACCAGGAATTTCTTATCAGATATTTACCTGACAAACAGCTTTTTAAAGTATATTCAGGTTGTTTACCGGATTCTGTCAAATCTGAATTATTACTGGATAAATTAAAAAAATCCACATTTAAAGGTGCCTATATTAATAATGGCTGTCTGCCATCACCATCGTCACTGAAATTTTCCATCCAGTTTGGCGCATTTTCTATCAAAAAACATGCAGAAAAATTCAGCAGTGAAATTGCCGGGAAGTTACACATCAAAATGGTTGTAACCCAGGATACGAGTCCTGGTTATTTTTATGTTCGGATGAAACCGGTTAACTCATGGATAAAAGCATGGAAGGTAAGACAAAAAGCTTTAAAAAGTGGTTATTCAAAAGCATTTGTTGTTACATCTCCCTCTGTAGTTTGGTTAAGTAATAATTATTATTACAGGGTTGAATTAGGGGCTTTTAAAAACCATAGTAACGCAATAAATTATGCCCATAAAATTCATAAAAAACTTCACATTCCGACTATTATTCAGCAAAACAAAGATCACTTATACCTGGTTCTGGCTAACCAAAACTTTACCTGGGAACAGGCACATTCCCTGCAATTGGAGGTCAAACAGGAAAAGGGGTTGATAACACCCTGGATATATATGCTGAATAAGTAGATTATGCCGAATTATTTTTGACTCTTCCGAATTTCTGTTATAATCTTTCTTTCAATGAAATCCTAAATCAAAAAGTCATTTTCATGAAGGGCATTGTATTGGCCGGAGGAACCGGCTCCCGGCTTTATCCGTTAACGAAAGTTACCAATAAACATTTACTGCCTATCGGTGAGAAACCGATGATATACTATCCCATCGAAAAGATGCTGGAAGTAGGTATTAAAGAAATACTGATCGTTACCGGTACCGAGCATATGGGGGATGTTGTCAGTTTGTTGGGATCCGGTCGTGATTTCAATTGTCATTTTACGTATAAAGTGCAGGATGAAGCCGGTGGCATTGCGCAAGCCCTGGGTCTCGCTGAAAATTTTGTCGGTGATGACAGTATGTTGGTTATTTTGGGTGATAATATTTTCAAATCGTCCTTACAAAAGGCTACCGATAATTATACCGGGAAAGGGGCTCAAATTTTGATCAAGGAAGTGCCGGATCCTCATCGGTATGGTGTACCTGAATTAAATGGCGATAAGATCGTAGGGATTGAAGAGAAGCCTGAAAAACCTAAGTCCAATTATTGTGTGACAGGTATTTACATGTATGATAATCAAGTTTTTGATGTTATTAATAACCTGAAACCATCCGGGCGTGGTGAATTGGAAATAACAGATGTCAATAATTATTATATAAAAGAAAACCAGCTGCGTTATAGTGAGCTGGATGGGTGGTGGACCGATGCAGGGACCCATAGCTCATACCGGCGAGCTAATGAACTCGCTCACAAAGATAACATCGATCAGTAATACATGGCTTCGACATATTTAATAACAGGGGCAAAAGGCCAGTTAGGCTCGGAATGGGTACGGGAATTGAATAAGAGGGAATCTGATTTCCATGCCTATGGTTCGGATGAACTGGATATTACTGATATTAATAATCTTGAGACGATTATTGGCAGGATAAAACCGGATATTATCATCAATACGGCAGCTTACACTAAAGTCGATCAGGCTGAAGATGAACCGGAAAGAGCTATTGGTGTTAATGGAGAAGGAGTGGAGAATCTGGCCAAAATATCCGAAAAATATGGGACACGATTAGTACATTATTCTACCGATTATGTTTTCCCCGGCACCATGAAGGATAAATTCACTTATCCCGGGGGTTACTCAGAAGAACAACCGACTAATCCCATAAATGCATATGGAAAGTCCAAATTACGTGGGGAACAAGTAATAAAACAGATAATGTCCGATTATTTAATTATCAGGATTGCATGGTTATGTGGTAGTTTCGGACATAATTTTATAAAAACAATACTACGGCTTGGCAGGGAAAAAAAGGAATTAAAAGTAGTTAACGATCAGTATGGGAGTCCAACGTATACGAACAATGTCGTACTCAATACCATAGCTTTATTAAATGCGAATCGATTCGGACTATTTCATTTAACATCCAATGGATTAATAACCTGGTTTGAATTAGCCAATGAAATCATGAATATGACCGGCCTTGATACCAATATAATTCCTGTAACATCAGATGAATTTCCTGCAAAGGCAAAACGTCCAAAGTTTTCAAAATTAAACACGAATAAAATAGGTGCCGTCCCCGGGGTTCAATTGATCGATTGGAAGGAAGGGTTAGCCGGTTTGTTGGAAGAGCTAATAAAGACCAGTGAACAATGAATAGTTTATAGTAAGCAGCATGATGATTGTTGATGCCTGAATAAGGTTGACAAAATAAATTAAGCATTGTGTTTTTGGCCAACATTCGAGATACAACCAGGCAGTACCAACATTCTGAATACTAATTTCTGTTATTCGCCACCTCAAATGGATAGTCACCCAAAATCTTTTGTAAAACTACATGCTCCCTGATATTTTCATAAGGCTTTTCCTCAAAGATCGCCAATTTGGCATTTCATATAAATGATTAACGAATATTCTATATATTATCATGAAATTATTAGGTGTTAACATTATAAAAAGAGCTATTCATGGAATTTATTCCTACGGATATACCAGAAGTCATATTAATAAAACCGGATGTACACGGAGATGACAGGGGTTATTTTATGGAGACCTATCGTCGTGAGATCTTTATGGAACATAATATTCGGGACGAATTTGTACAGGATAATTTGTCAAAATCACGAAAGGACACTATAAGAGGTTTTCATTATCAGATAAAAAATCCCCAGGCGAAACTAATTATGGTTACACAGGGGGAAGTATTGGATGTTGCCGTGGATATACGTCGTAGTTCTCCAACATTCGGTAAACATGTGACTGCTCGTTTATCGGAACAGAATAAATGTATGTTATATATCCCGGTAGGATTTGCACACGGCTTCCAGGTATTGTCTAATGAAACAATATTTCAATATAAGTGCAGTGATTATTATAATCCTGATGGGGAACGGGGCATTGCCTGGGATGATCCGGATATTGGGGTTCAATGGCTTCCCGGAGATTTTATCATCTCCCCAAAAGACAATAAAAATCCGTTATTACGAGATATAACTGCTGATGATTTACCAAATTTTTCAGAATAATTAAAAAAGTTACGTATGAAACTTATTATTACCGGTGGAGCCGGATTTATTGGCTCTAATATGATTCTTCATTTGTTAAAAAAGTATCCGAATTATCAAATTGTTAATATTGATAAACTTAGCTATGCTTCCAATTTACATTACCTGGATGAAGTAAAAGATTCGAACGGCTACACATTTTCGAAAACGGATCTTGTGGATAGAAATGCCGTTCGTCAGGTAGTTCGTCGATTTCGGCCGGAAGGGGTCATTCATTTAGCCGCAGAGTCACATGTTGATAATTCAATTAAAGGACCCGAACCGTTTGTTATGTCCAATGTGGTCGGTACGTTTAATTTACTTGAAGAATGCCGCCAGCTTTGGATGGAAGATGCCGAACAGTTTGATGTACCACGGTTTCATCATGTGTCGACGGATGAAGTTTATGGAAGCCTTGGTAAAACCGGCTTTTTTACTGAAAAATCACCGTATGCACCCAATTCGCCATATTCAGCTTCTAAAGCAGGCAGTGATTTTCTCGTACGTGCCTATCATCACACTTACGGGATGAATGTTGTTACGACCAATTGCTCCAATAATTATGGCCCGCATCAGCATGATGAGAAATTGATACCGACCGTAATTCGGACAGCTCTTAACAAAGAGAAAATCCCGGTTTATGGTAAAGGGGATAATATCAGGGACTGGCTGTATGTGAAAGATCATTGTACAGCACTTGATTTGGTGTTTCATAAAGGTGAAGCAGGTGAAACGTATAATATTGGCGGACATAATGAATGGACGAATATCGATCTCGTTAAGAAAATTTGTTCTATTCTTAATGATAGTGTAGGTGAGGGACCTGACGGTGATTACAATAACCTGATTACGTTCGTCACCGACCGGCCCGGTCATGACAAAAGGTATGCTATTGATGCCGCAAAGATTGAAAATGAATTAGGCTGGCAAAATACACAGGATTTTGAGGCTGACTTACGACAAACCATCGATTGGTATGTAAAAAAGTACCGGCAGGACTAAGTAACGCGTAAATAATATAGACATTTCGTAATGTGAAAGGGGCCGTGTCGTGGCATGGCCCCTCATGGCCCCTTCATATTTATATTTCATTCGTGAAACACGACTTTTGTATGAAATTCTCCTTTTTCGCCCATAGGATCAATAAAACGGGGCAGGTTATCAACAAAAGTCTGATCATAGGAATCGCCTGTGTTAATATATTCATCATAACCTTCCATAATATTTGTGATATAAATATCGGTCGAAGTATTCCATAAAGTATTTAGCAAATCAGCATATGATTTTTCCCAAAGTGGAAAGTGGCAATTATAATCCGAAAATGTTTTTTCCCTCCATATCCTGATATCTTCAATCCATAAATCACCAAAAATCAAGGCATTTATTTTATCTCTGGCTAACTGTAATGATTGTGTTACTTTCTCTATATAAATTTCATTAGGACAATTGGGTGGGAGGGGAACTGATAACAAATTGAGCTCCAGGTATTCCGATTGTTCCCGAATAGTATCTATAGAAATATTCTGGAACGGAACCGTATTATTTGATTCTTCATAGGTCGTTAATAGTACACACCTGTTTGAAGATATTTTTTGATGATAAAGTAAAGCGAGATAGGCATCTTTCCCGCCGCTCCAGAATAGAATATCAGTCATATGATCAAATGTTTTTAACCGGCTATGAGTGAGCTTTGACTCACTTGTTTTTCAAAGCCTTCTTTTTATTATAAGTGAATATTTAATTATAATCTTTATCCGTTATCTTGTACCATAAATCATCAATATTCAAGTATAAGAAATAAAAAGTCAGATTGTCTTTCGGCAAAAATTATTATACTCCATACAATCTAAAGGATAGCTGTAACTTTTATGAGTAAAAGACACTACTGGTTAATGAAATCAGAGCCATATGAATATGGTATCGACGATTTAATAAAGGATGACAAACAGACTACTAAATGGGTTGGTGTGCGTAATTATGAGGCCAGAAATATTATGCGTGATAAAATGAAAATAGGAGATGGTGTGTTCTTCTATCATTCCAATATCAAAAAGCCGGTTATTGCCGGTACCATGAATGTATCATCACAGCCATATCCTGATCCAACACAATTTGATCCGGATTCCAATTACTTCGATCCTAAAAGTTCGGAGGATAAACCCCGATGGATGCTCGTTAATGTTACATTTACTCAAAAATTTGAAAAACCGGTCACACGTGATGAATTGAAGGAAACCGGAGAATTTACCGACATGGCACTATTTAAACGACGCAGGCTGTCTGTACAACCGGTAACGGAAGATGAATGGTTGCGAATACATGAAATTGCCGGTGTGGACCCAAAATAAAGAAAGAGATTTTTGTGAATAAAGATATTATATCAAATAAGAATAAAAGCTTATATCTCAGAACGTTAGGGATATTGCCTATTCAGAAACTGAGAATTTTAGCTGAATATGGAGTGATTGAAGCACCGGCAGATTATCCCCTTAGTGATAATCAGTTTCAACCCAATTCTATTGATCTGAGACTCGGTGAAATAGCTCATCGGGTTCGTTGCAGTTTTCTTCCTGAAAATGAGACCGTGGAAAATAAATTGGGCCGGTTGACGCAGCACTCTTTTTCCATTAACGACGGGGCTGTGTTGGAACCTAATTGTACCTATATCATTCCGTTGCTGGAGAGACTGCACCTGCCATATTCCGAAGTATCTCCCCAGCAAAGCCTTTTCAATAATCACAAGGAAGAAAACGATCTCATATTAATCTCGGACGAGCATCTCACGGCCAAAACAAATCCCAAAAGCTCAACGGGGCGATTGGATATTTTTACGCGTGTAATAACTGATTATTCACATCGCTTTGAAGAAGTATCATCGGGGTATAGCGGCGGACTTTATCTGGAAGTTGTCCCAAAATCATTTCCCATAAGGGTCAGGACAGGTCAACGTTTGAATCAGCTTCGAATCAGTAACGGGATGATTCGTTTATCTGATCAGGATATCTTGCGCACTCATTTACGAGATCCCATTCTTTTTGATGAAAATGCCGAACCTGTTTCGTCCGATAATTTAAAATTAAAGGAAGGCCTGTTTATGAGTGTAAACTTACAGGCTGCAAAAGGTGAGATCATTGGTTATAAGGCGAAGAAGCACCGTGACTTAATCGACCTGGATAAAATCAATTATTATACTGTTTCCGATTTCTGGGATCCCATTTATGCTCAGCAGGAAGATTCTATCATTTTGGAGCCTGAAGCGTTTTACATTTTTGCTTCCAAAGAACGATGCCGGATACCGGTGAATCTGGCCGCCGAAATGGTTCCCTATGATACCGGTTCGGGTGAGTTGCGTACACACTATGCCGGTTTTTTCGACAGTGGATTTGGCGGGACTGTCGAAGACAGGGGAGCAAGAGCAGTCTTAGAGGTGCGATCTCATGATGTGCCATTCCTGATTGAAGACGGCCAAACATTTTTCAGGATGATATTTGAACCGAATACAGAGGTACCGGAATTTATCTACGGAAAACAAATCAAGAGTAACTACCAGGGGCAGGATTTGAAGTTGGGAAAACATTTTAAATCAAGCTAAATATAGAGCATGAATAATAAAACCGTAGTAATGTGTGTTTGTCATCGTATTACTTTTGAAGAACTACATGAGTATGCCGAGAAACACAATTTAACGGATGTTCAAGAGCTTATAGAAAGGAATATGTGTTGTTGCGGTTGCGGCATGTGTTATCCGTATGTCTGTAAAATGATGAGAACCGGTGAGACCGCTTTTGCTCCGGGTGATGTATATTAATTATTATGTTCAAATAATGTATGAATATTTTTTTTAGACGACTTACGACCAGCTACCAACAAAAATCATAACATAATTCAGGCTTCCGTATTCTAAATTCTGAATACTTTCAAAATGAATGTTTTTTACACACAACCGGATCAGATTAATACAGAATACCTCGAAATCACCGGGGATGAAGCCCATCATATATCCAGGGTTTTAAGATATAATATTGATGATCAAATTGTGGTTGTGGACGGTATCGGTCATAAGTTCAAAGGCCGCATAATAGATATCAGTAAGAAAAATGTCCGCGTTCAAATTTTGGAACGGGAAAATTTACCAGATATCAATGGTCACAATCAACGCCTGGTACTTGGTTTGGGGATCATCAAGCACCGTCAGCGCCTGGAGTTTGCTGTTGAGAAAGCCATTGAACTTGGTGTTGCTGAAATAATTTTGTTTAACAGCCGGTATTCAGAAAAAAGTAATATTCGCAAAGACCGTATTGAGAAAATTATGATAAGTGCCATGAAGCAATCGATGCATGCCGTATTGCCCGTTTTAAAAGTGGAAAATTCACTTGAAGATGTACTGGAAAAGAACTATGACTACAAAATGCTGATAGCCCATGAGAAATATGATGGAAATACGGGTATCCCATCTGATGTAAAGAAAGAAAAAAACATATTATTATTAGTGGGCCCGGAAGGTGGTTTTTCAGAAGAAGAAGTAGCAACAGTAAAAGAGAAAGGGGGGGAACTCATCTCACTGGGGCCGTACAGATTGAGGGCGGAAACGGCGGCGTTAGCGTTCCTGGCATTATTTATATAATGTTTGTTTGATATAAAAAATCCCCTGAATTTATTACTAAAAACAAAAAGGGCGTCATTTTTAAATGACGCCCTTTTTATAATATTATAGGGTTTATTTATTTAAATCAGATGATTTAAAATTACCGGCTGAGTTATGTTCCTCAGCAAGTTTTTCGAGTGAGTGAACTTCCGGCCACAATTTCATGGCTTTCTTCAATGTCTTATCGAAGATATCATTGTTCACCGTATAGAATTGCGGAGCTCCCCAAAGTTGTTGGGCTATATCAGCTTTCATGGATCCTTCTGGAATCCAGGCTTCTTTCTCAAATCTTCCCGGTTTGACATACAGTTTCCCTTTTTTGAATGTCGGTTTTTTAACTGTATCACTTTCAACCAGTCCATTACTGATCATATATTTCTTGAAATCCTGTACTTCAGCCGGTGACCAATGGAAATTCTTTCTGAATCCGTTAAAGTCGTTTTTATATTTCTCGCTTAGCGTTTTACCATTATTGGACAGGTAATGAAGGACAAATTTAATACCAAGATTCTTTCGGCGCATCAGTCCCAGAATATAACTTGAAGTAGTATCATTCTGAATAATGTGGTCGGGAATAATGCCACCACCGCCATAAACGGTTCTGCCGGCATCTGTTTTATATTTGAGTGAATCCGGTGCATGATCGATGAAATTGATAGCGTCCGTTTCCGCGTTTCTGCTACGGCGCATCAATTCATAAGCATATTTTTCACGTCCATTTTTATAAGGCTTCTGAATAAGACGCCCGGATGGGGTATAATAACGTGATATGGTGACGCGAATAGCACTGGAGTCAACCAATTCATATTGTTGCTGTACAAGGCCTTTACCGAACGAACGTCGTCCTACAATCAATCCACGGTCGTGATCCTGTATTGATCCGCTTACGATTTCACTTGCCGAAGCGGATCCTTCATTAATCAAGATAATGAGGGGGGTATGTTCCAGTGACCCGTTATAGGTGGTTCGGAAAACCTGGTCATACCGTATATGTCTGCTTTTGGTAGACAGCAGTTTAACACCCCGCGGATAGAATTCGTTGGCTATACGCAAGGCCTGATCAAGGAATCCACCGGGATTATTTCTCAGATCCAGTACCAAACGTTTCATACCGTCTTTCTTCAGTTTGGATACGGCCTCCATAAATTCCTGGTGAGTTGTTCTTGCAAATCGGTTAATCTTTATATAACCCGTTTCATTATCGAGCATATATGACGTATCAATAGTATAAAGCGGGATATCATCGCGGGTTATATTAAACGACAGCAGGTGATTGATATGCGGGCGTTTAATCCCAACTTTAACAACAGATCCTTTAGGTCCCCGAAGGTGCTTAATTACCTGTTCATTTGAAAAACCGATAGCAGTACTATCATCAATGGTAACAATCTTGTCGCCCGATTCAATACCAAGTTTGGCACTGGGTCCGCCTGAAAGGGGAGTAATAACCGTTATAGTATCATTAATGATATCAAACTGAACACCTATTCCCTGAAATTTGCCACTAAATTCTTCCCCGACTCTTTTGTTTTCTTCAGGGGTGATATAAATGGAATGGGGATCAAGATTGATGAACATGCCCCGAATGGCGTTTGCCGTTGATTTATCCAGGCTGACTTTTGGATAATTATTACTTAGAAAGACATATGCTTTTTCGAAATGCAATACCGATTCTCTGAGGTCATTTACATGAACATTTTTAAATGTTGTATCCAGGGGTGTTCCTGCTACCTTAATATTTAAGGAATCAGGCAGATGAACCACCATATTACGGATACTGTTTTGATAAAGTTTATTGACATTTATCGGATCGACATAGTTGTCAATAATCTTTTTCTCAACCTGTATGTACTTCTGGATATTTTCACGATCAGTATTCTTTTTGATCGTTACGGAATCGATACCGCTGACCCATAGTGCTGCCAATACAAGCAACGCTACAATGTTAGGGGCAAGAAATTTTTTAAAACTCATATGTATTCGGCATTTGGTAATGTACTCGTTTAATCGCAGCGATAAGTAAGTATGATAAATAATAAAATAGCAACCGCAACCTGGTTTAAATCATTTATACAGTAACTTATTAAATATTTAGCATTATTATTTATAGATATAAAGCGATTATACGGGTAATTGGTTATGCTTTCACGTTAAATCGTGTAGCTGTTTGTTTTTATTATAAGATATAATGACTTAAATCCCTGTTGGTTATGATTTCACCGATCTGTTTATCCACATACGGTTTATCAATTGTTATATCTCCATCCTTAATATCGTCAGGAATGGCATATAACAGCTCTTCAAGCACTGTGGACAGTATCGTGTGAAGTCGTCGTGCACCGATATTCTCAACGGATTCATTAACTTCAGCTGCCAGTTTGGCAATTTCGCGTATTGCCTCATCATCAAACGCAAGTTTCACGCCTTCCGATTCTAACATAGCCTGATACTGTTTTATTAATGCATTTTGTGGGATTGTCAGAATTTTATAGAAATCTTCTTCAGTAAGGCTGTCCATTTCCACACGTATAGGGAACCGACCCTGTAATTCCGGTATCAGGTCCGATGGTTTAGCAACATGGAATGCTCCGGAGGCAATGAAAAGTACATGATCCGTTTTGACCATACCATATTTAGTGGAGACATTGCTTCCCTCAACAATGGGAAGGAGATCACGCTGTACACCCTGACGACTGACATCCGGGCCGCCTCCACCACGTCCGTCACCTGTAGTACCGGCTGCTATTTTATCAATCTCATCGACGAACACGATACCTGAAGTTTGTACCCTGTTCAGGGCTTCTGACACGGCGGCATCGTGATCAATGAGTTTTTCTGATTCTTCTTCCAGCAATATCTTTCGAGCGTCGCTGATTTTAACCTGTTTCTTTTTCTTCTTTTGAGGAGAAAGGCTGCCCAGAAAATCCTGAATATTGATACCCATTTCTTCCATGCCGGCTGGTCCAAATATTTGCATATTGGCCGGGTTGCTTGCATTGACTTCCAGTTCAACCTTTCGATCATCCAGCTCACCTTTTTGTAATTTTTCGCGAAACTTTTCACGTGTACGCTGGTTCAATTCATAATCAGAAGCAGTAGATGGTTCAAAAATTTCATCAGAATTATCACTGAAACCGGTAGATTGTGTGGCGGGTTTTTTAACAGGAGGGATGAGCATATCAAGAATTCTTTCTTCTACTCTTTCGGCCGCTTTTATCTTAACCCTTTCCTGCATCTCACTCTTCACCATTGTTACGGCAATATCCGTTAAATCCCTGATCATAGATTCAACATCACGACCTACATAACCCACTTCTGTAAATTTTGAAGCTTCTACTTTGATAAAAGGCGCTTTGGCTAAACGTGCAAGACGTCTGGCTATCTCTGTCTTACCAACACCTGTCGGACCTATAAGAATAATATTATTGGGTAATATCTCGTCCCTGATCGATTCCTCGGCGTTCATTCTGCGCCAACGGTTACGGAGCGATATGGCTACCGATTTTTTAGCATTGTCCTGACCGATAATAAACTTATTGAGTTCGTCAACGATCTGTCTGGGTGTCAGATTATCAATATTATTTATTTTTGTTTCACTCATCAATTTCTAAAATCGTTAGGTTATGATTGGTGTAAATACAAATATCTGCAGCGATATTTAATGATTCCACGATGATCTCTTTTGGTGACAGGTGGGATGCATGTTTATTCAGCGCCCTGGCTGCGGATAAAGCAAAAGACCCACCACTGCCTATGGCAAGAATATTGTCATCCGGTTCAATGACATCGCCCTGACCCGAAATAAGCAGGGCTGTTTCATTATTCATTACAATTAATAATGCTTCCAGTTTTCTGAGATATCGATCTTTACGCCAATCTTTTGCAAGTTCAACGGCAGCGCGTTGTAAATTGCCGTTATACTGGTTTAATTTCTCTTCGAATCGTTCAAAAAGTGTAAATGCATCAGCTGTCGATCCGGCAAATCCAGCCAGTATTTTGCCATTATATAGTTTTCTTACCTTTTTAACGGTCGACTTCATGACCGTATTTTGCATGGTTGCCTGCCCATCTCCTCCTATGGCTGCTTTACCATCATGTATAATACCTAATACTGTTGTAGCTTCTAAATTAAAACTCATGTGCGTTTTGTAATAATTTTAATACGTTAAATTTCCCTTACATTATATCGACAACGGATTATATACAGTTATGTTATATTGATATAAATCGTTTTTGAGATAATAAAAACTCCCGAAGCCGGGTCGGGAGTTCGTGAAATTAATTTTCATTTTTGGGATCATCAACACCCGCTTTGTTATTTTTAGTGTCCGATGATTTATGTTCCGTTTTAGATGCATCTACCGGTTCATTCTTATTTGATTGGGACTTAGTTGTTTTAGGCTTTTTTGTAGCACCGGCTTTTGTTTTTGGTGATTTACGGCTTGTTTTTGCCGTACCGTTTTTACGTTTATTAATATTGTCGGCAGGTTTATCCTCCGGTTCTTTTTTCTTATTACCGGATGTGGATTTTGTGCTTTTGCTTGCCGATGCTTTTTTCGCAGCCTGTTTTTTGGGCTTTGTTGTTTTCTTAGCAGTCGACTTTTTAGCTTTCGGTTTTGCCTTTTCTTTTTTCTCAACATCCTGAGAGCCAGGTATATCGGGAATCTTATCAGCGGGTACATCTACCGAATTTGTTTTAGCTTCAGTTTCCTGTGGTTTTTCTTTAACTACAGTTTTTGTTTCGGCATCACTAACAGTCCCTTTTACGGCTTTAGACCCTGCTGAAGAAGACTCGGCTTTGTTTTGTCCATTATTGGACGTTGATTTCGTCGACTTATTCGATTTCGCATCAGTCGGTTTTGTATCCTTCGATGATTTCTTAGAATAAGCTTTTTTCTTTTTTTCCTGCATTTTGCGATGATATTCCTCTGCCACTTCAATGGCTAAACGTGGTTCCTCATCGTTATTGGATTCTGTATCCTTTTTACTGCTTTTGTTAACTGAAGCTTTCCCCTTATCATCCTTGTCAGAATCTTTTCCTTTATAGTATTTGGAAATCTTATTAGATCGCTTGCTTCGTGATGAAGATGTTTTGGAGGAACTATTGGAAGAAGATTTATTATGCTCTTTTTCCTTCTGAGTCTCAACTTCTTTAGATTTCTCAGATTTTTTATAATATTCGTTCTTTTTACTATCGGATTCTTCTTTATCTGGTTTTTTATTGCTCTTACTCTTTGTGTACTGATGTTTACTGGAATGCTTATGTTTTGAGTGATCTTTTTTCTCGTTTTCATAAACTTCCAGGTTGGATTTGTCCCGCTTTTGGGGACCTTCCAATGTAGTCACAGCATCATTGGTTGCATCCGCAATTTCCTCAATAATTGGTTTATCAAGGATAACGGCATCGGTAATATCGGCATCCGATCCGGCTAAAGTGAATTTGAAATCATTTAACGAGATCGTATCATCGCCTATCATCGATATTTTTAATCCGTATTTGAACATCCATTTTACGCGCTGGCTGAACATACCCCTGGTCAGGAATGATTTCAGATAGGGGTTGATATATAAATCGATGGAATGATAACTCGTATTATGCTTGAATTTGGTCAACCATGCTTCGATATCTGACACAATCGTATTCTGGGTAACAACACTTCCGGATCCGCCACACATCGGACAGATTCGTGAAACCGAATTAACAACACTTGGACGAATACGTTGTCTTGTGATTTGAACCAGGCCGAAATCACTCATTTGGAGAACATTCGTCTTTGCCCTGTCTTTCTTGAATTCTTTTTTCAACTCATCGTAAACTTTCTTACGATTGACATCATCTTTAAGATCAATAAAGTCAACTACAATGATGCCGCCGATATCTCTCAACCGTAACTGTTTCGTAATTTCCCGAGCTGCTTCAAGGTTTGTTTTAAGCGAATTGTCTTCCTGATGCTTCTTAGCCGCATATCGGCCTGAGTTCACATCAATGACGTACATTGCTTCTGTCTGCTCAAATATCAGGTACCCGCCACTTGGCATCTTCACCCTCGGACTAAATACCGACTCCACATCCTGCGATATTTTCATATAGTCGAAGATGTGTTCCTTCCCTTTATACAGCTCCAGATTAGGCAGCATATGTGGTGCTACCGTCGAAACATAGGAACGGATGGATTTATACATCGTGGGATCGTCAATGAGCAGCCTGTTGTAATCTTTGGCAAAAAGATCCCGGATCAGGCTTTCCGTCATATCCAGATCACGATAGAGCAGGGCAGGAGGAGTGGCCGTTTTAAGTTTACCGAGAATACCTTCCCATTTATCGAGCAATTGTTGTAAGTCCTCTTTAAGCAATTCTTCCGACTGTCGATCGGCAACAGTACGTACGATAACACCAAAATTATCCGGTAAATTGGATGTTATGATATTTCGCAGACGACGCCGTTCCTTGTAACTGCGAATACGTTTTGAAACACCTATGTAATCGCCTAAGGGTACGAGGACTAAAAAACGACCGGCCAATGTGATATCCGTAGAGACACGCGGGCCCTTTGAGCCTATAGGCTCTTTTACGATCTGAACCAGTAATTTATGAGCAGGTTGCAAAATTTCCCCTGCGCGCATTTGTTTTTCAATGCCCGGAGATAAATTATGGTTGTGTTCGTGATCGTTACTTTTTTTATGGTGATTCCCTTTCTTTTTGGAATTATTCTCCTTTATAGCATTATCCCCATTAAGCAATTTGATATAATCCTCAAGATGATCTCCCACGTCCGAGAAGTGTAAAAAAGCATCTTTGGGAGTACCCATATCAATAAAAGCCGCACGGATTCCGCTCATTACCTTGTGAACTTCAGCAAGGTAAATATCACCAACAGTACGCTGGTTCTCCGGGGATTCTATAAAGAACTGAGCTAATTCACCATTTTCTATAAGTGCTATGCGCGTTTGTTTTCCGGCAGCATGAATGATGATTTGGTTCTTCATTTAATTTCTTGTTTCTATAGAAGCTGCTGCCTATTACCGCCGTAACCATATCCTCAAATAATTGTTTACAATCCATAAGATTATTATTCGCAAAAAAAACGTTCATTTCATTATCACTACGCGGAAGGCTGTCAGCCTCGTTTATAATTTCTGTTAACTGAATTAATAATATGAGAGAGTATATTATGATGTTCATTTCAGCTTCTTATTATTCGATCATAAAATATTATTTCTATTGAAATAAGAAGCTTTATATACTCAACTCATTTAAAGCACAAAATATTTTAAGTTCTAACTAAAAAACTATCTATTTTTATTCAACAATAGAAAAATTTACACAATCCGTCTTATTTAAATATAAGCTTACTATTGCATATTTGGAAATACTGAAGTTAGAACTTAATAAGGTTGATCTGCATCAACCCTTTTTATATTAGCGCCTACAGCGTTTAATTTGTTTTCGAGCGATTCATAACCTCTGTCAAGGTGATATATACGTAACACTTCACTCTCACCTTCGGCTATCATCGCCGCCATAACCAAACTTACGCTTGCCCGGAGGTCTGTACTCATCACCGAGGCACCAACCAGCGGTGTGTCTCCGGGTATTAATACACGATTATCCTTTATTTTTAGTTGAGCTCCGAGTCTGGTTAATTCCGGTACATAGCTAAACCGGTCTTTATAAATTGTATCAGTCACTACAGATGCGCCCACGGCCTGTGTCATCATCGTAGCCCATTGGGCCTGTAAATCTGTTGGGAAGCCGGGGTAAACCTGTGTTTTGATAGATACCGGTTTTATTTTTTTCGGAGCTTTTACATATATCTGTTTATCTGTAATAGACAGCTCGACACCTGTTTTTTTAAACGATTTAATGAATTCGCCTAAATGATCCGGATTAGTCCCCGTTAAAGTGACTTCCGTTTCGGGATGCATAGCTGCCGCAATCATAAATGTCCCGGTTTCAATTCGGTCCGGGGCATTATCAAGTTCCACACCCTTAAGGCTGTCGACACCATGTATGGTCAGGGTTTTTGTTCCCAACCCTTGGATATTCGCACCCATTTTATTAAGGGTTTCACATAGCAAAACGACATCGGGCTCCATAGCCGCATTTTCGATGATCGTGGTATTATTGCCACGAGCTGATGCCAGCAGAAGGTTCACCGTTGCTCCCACACTACTTGGATTGAGAGAGAAACGGCCGCCCGGAAGATGTCCGTTATCAGCTTTTGCCACAACATAACCCTGTTCCATGGTTATGTCAGCACCTATTGCTTTTAATCCATCTAAATGCAGATTAACAGGTCTTGGTCCCCATGCACAACCACCGGGTAATGAAACCCGTGCAAAGCCATGACGGCCCAATAAAGCCCCAAGCATATAGAATGACGCCCTCATTTTACGTACAAGATCATAAGGCGCTTCAAGATGGGATACATGGGCTGGATCGATGCGGACAATATTATTGTCTTCATCAAAATCGACCCGTGCTCCGGTCACCCGCAGTACATTATTAAAAGTGTATATATCTTTAAGTTTTGGAACGTTCCGTATTACAGTTGGTCCTTCACCCAAAAGGGCAGCTGCCATGAGTGGAAGCGCTCCGTTTTTTGACCCGCTAATTGGGATTTCACCTTTCAACGGGGTATTGCCTTCAATGATAAATTTATCCACCTATTTCAACCTCTAATAACAGTTCGTTTTTTTCAACCGACTGACCTACTTCAACTTCAACTGATTTTATGATACCGCCAGCCGGTGATTTCAACTCATTTTCCATTTTCATTGCTTCAAGTATGATGACAGGATCTCCTTCTTTAACTTCGTCATCTTTATTGCACAATACATCAAGGATTTTACCGGGCATAGGGGCATGCAACTGACCTTCCCCGGCACTTAAAACATTTTTGAATCCCAGACGATCAAGCAATAAAGCCTGTTCATCACGAACTGCCACGGACATCCATTGTCCATTTAAAGTAAATTCTATTTGATTACTTTTATTAGTAACGTTATCAATAGTATAGGATTTATTTCCAACACGCAATAGGTAACGTCCATTATCCAGTTTTAAAAACGAATATGATCGCTTATTGTTGTCAATCGAGAATTCCAGGTTCTCTTTGTCAACATCTAACCGGATAGTTTTATCATTTACATCAGTTTCGAATGTCATGACGTTTTCGTTTTAATAGCTTTAAGTCCCTTCTGTGTTGCACGGAAAAAAAATTTATGCAAATTATCGGTATCACAGAAAGATACCGGAACAGGATTACCGGAATTATCCGATTCAAATGCCTCAACAAAACCGCTGTTAAGCATATTAATCAAATCATCCCGGATTTCACCATCTAATAAACCGGTTTCCTCCCTGACAGTATAATAGTCTTCAATAAATATAAGTCCTTCTAATATTGCAATTTCTGATTTTGTTACTTTACGCATATAATATAAAATTTCTCCAAATCTCCGTAAGTATTACTTTTAAAATACAACTTCTTTACACTTACTGAACCATAATATCACCGTATGTTATAAGATTGTCATTATCATCATAAATGAAGATACGGTGCAAGCCCCGGGCGTCATCAGGATTTCCTGTCGGACTGAGTTGCAATGGGTCCAGTTTTATAGTTGTTAAGCCTGTGGGCAGGGGTGATGAAGAATCCTGGTAAATTAATCGAGGCTGTGGATTGTAGGTACGAACGTATATATTCAATCCGTAGACCGATTCCAAACCGGTTACGGTTAATTGAATGGTCAGGCGTTGATTAGTGGTTACCGGATTCGGGTAGGGTGGATACATGATTTCAACATATCCCTGGAACATCGGACCGATACGCCAATCATCGGGATCTTTTTCACCTTGAACTATTTTGCCCTGATTATCGGTGTGTGTATATCCTTTGGCAGCGGTACGGGCATCTCTCTCAAATTGATTTTGTGCATCGTTGTTACTGCACGCAATAATGCCTAACAATAAAAAAGGTGTAATGAGTAATAATATTTTTCTCAAAATGTTGTTATTCATTGGTGATAAATAATATATACTATAAAAATCGTTTACGGTTGAAAATTTATTATTTATTATTATTTCTTTATTACCCTGCTAATCCGGACATTAAATTATGAATTTATACTCTTATCTTGTCCACCGTAGATCAGAATTATAAATATAACGGAAATGCACAACAATTATATGCTGAAAGTTTGCGGAATAAAAAATTGTGATACCATGAATAAAACCTTTAAATGGCTTGAAAACCATGGTATTGAATATGATTTTATTGATCTTAAGAAAACACCGTTCTCAGAAGAAGAACTGGCGGTAATAGCTGAATTGGTCGGACTGGATACCCTTGTCAACCGCCGTGGAATGATGTGGAGAAAATTAGGATTGGCTCATAAAGATCTATCGGATCAGGAATTGTTTAATGAACTGCTGGAACATCAAACGATGATAAAACGACCGGTTATGATTGATGATGATAATGCTATCCTCGTGGGATTCGATGAAGAGGCTGTCAGTAATTTTGTAATTCATGAGGAAAATAATTGAAGAAGCAAATTATTTTAAATATAAGCCTTATTCTATGCTTGTTAATGGGTTATTCTTCATTAGCAAAGGCTCAAAAGGTAAAAAATGACCCGCCTCCTCCGACTCTTAATCAATTATGGCATACCAGGGAGCATTTTGTCTATTCGGTTAAATACAGTTTTTTCCATTTGGGAAATATCACACTCGACGTCATGCCGGATACGCTTTATGATGGAAAAGAACGCAGGTATGTGCGTGTGACAATGAAATCCAATTCCGGACTGCCTTTTATCGGTAATGAACTGGATATTTTTTCGAGTATCATTGCCAGGAATGATACCATGATGTATGATATGTATTATTGGAAGGACGATATTGACAAAGGGGTAAAAAAAGAAGTGCAGTATACCTTAGACTATAATAAGCATAAAGTATATGTTTATAATAAGGATAAAAATAATAAAGGGAAGCGGCGAGACACTTTGAGCCTTAGTCAACCTTCTTTTTGTGGGATGGCCTTTTTCTTCTATCCGCGATTATTTGCAGGAACCAATCATTTTATAAAAGTACCGGTCTATGTGAGTCAGAAGAAAAGTTATATCACAATGAAAAATATTCCAAAAGAGGAAATGATTGATAGTGATGCTTTTCCTGATGGCCATGTTATGACATATAAAAGCACAGGGACAGCCTATTTCGACGGTCCTTTGGGTTTTAATGGAGATTACACGGCCTGGTATGCGGCAGGACCTATGCGGATCCCGGTGCAGGCTTATGTAAGGGTCTGGTTGGGAAATGTAAAGATTAGATTAAAAAAATATTCTATAATTAAGTAAATCATTACGGTAGAAATAATTGTTTAATAAATTGAGATCCGGCCCCTAAATCTGCCGGAGTTTAGAATGAAAATGAATGAGGATTTTCTATTTGAAAAATAATATTGAACATTCCGTAATAAAATCCTGTATAAAAAGTGCTTCGATTCGACTTTATCGATTGTTAATCTGTCTTTTCCTGTTATTACTTGTGAATCAGTTTAAAGCAAAGGCCCAATCTGATTCTTTAAAGAAGATTCCTCCGCCAACGATCAATGAATTATGGCATATAAAAGAACGCTTTCAATATTCTGTTAAATTCGGTTTCATAAGAATCGGTACGGTAACACTTGAGTTAATGCCTGATACGGTTTTCGATGGATTAAGATGCCGGTATGTACGTACTATTATTAAGTCTAATCCTGCCATCCCTTTTATTGGAAACAAGGAAAAACATTTTAATAGTTTAATGGTGAGAAATGATACCGTTCCGTATACATTAATGTATTGGACTGATGATGTCGCCGCGAAGCAAATGAAAACGGAAGTGTACCATCTTGATTACAGAAAAGGCAAGGTATATACTTTTTTAGAAGGAAAACCTGCGGATACACTGGATTTATCTTCACCAGCCATATGTGGCCCGGCTTATTTTTATCTAACCAGGGTTTATGCAGGAACGGATAAGCAAATAACCACACCTATCTATATCAATCAGAAAGAGGATAAAATAGTAATGGATAACTCTTCTGAAATTGAGGATATTAAGAGCCCGGCATTCCCTGATGACCAGGTTAAGTCATTTGTAAGTCATGGCAAGGCAGGTTTTGACGGACCCTTTGGATTCAGTGGACGTTTTACTGCCTGGTATGCCGCTGATTCATTACGTGTTCCGGTAGCAACTAATGTTAAAGTATGGCTTGGGAATGTGAGAGTGCGTTTAATCAAATATGAATTATTTAAATAAAATTGTTGTGCCAAAATTATTATTGACCCGTTTACCTCATGCTAAAGATCTGCCTGTACCATCCTATGAATCCGTGTTGGCAGCAGGTATGGACATTCGTGCTGCTCTTGATGAACCAATCTCGCTTAAACCCGGTGAGAGAACCCTTATTTCAACCGGTATAAAAATTGCTGTGCCGGAAGGTTATGAAGCCCAAATAAGACCCAGAAGCGGGTTGGCCATTCGAAATGGTATAACCATGTTGAATAGTCCCGGGACTATCGATGCCGATTATCGGGGAGAGGTTAAAGTCATAGCCATAAATCATGGGCACGAGACATTTATTGTGAATCATGGCGACCGAATAGCCCAATTGATAATATCACCGGTTGTTCAAGTCGATATACATGAGGTGGAAGCATTGCCTGAAACAAGCAGGGGAGATGGTGGTTTCGGAAGTACCGGTGTTAAATGAATGGCAGGAAAATAGATAAGATTGTGCAATGTGAAGTAATTTATTACTAACATAGCCGGCTGATTCTCAAACGCCTTAACTTTTATGCTTTGTGCCGAGGTATATTTGTGGGTAGAAATAGCGAATTATCAGCAATCATCGGTTGTCAACAAGTCTTCACGGGATTGATCCGGGATCTTAATGTTAGAGTATTTAATATAACTACAACGTTTAAGAGGTACG
>DATFMH010000004.1:0-5756 GCA_035267045.1 Balneolales bacterium | reverse complement strand
ATTTCCATGACCCAATTTATATACCATAACACTCTGTGTTACAACTGTAAAAAGACCTTTTTTACATATTCTTACGGCAAATGAAAGTTTTTACTTTACCATAGAATCTCATTTAATACATTTTCAATGTTAAGCCAATAACTTTAGTTAATTGTTGAATTTAAAATCCTATGCTTATGAATAGTGAACGGTTACTCTCTTCACCCCGTAAGTTCACTGGTTATGTACAAAAAATGGGCCTAACCATTTTACTAATATGTGCAACCAGTTTGCTTGCCTTCGCACAAAACAAAAATTATGTATATCCTAAAAAGCTATACAGCGCTTTAAAATATCGCAATATTGGCCCGTACCGAGGTGGTCGATCGATAGCTGTGGCCGGCCAGAAAAATGAGCCATATACTTTTTATTTTGGATCAACCGGCGGCGGGGTATGGAAAACCACCGATGGCGGAATAACATGGATAAATGTTTCCGATAACTATTTTAAAACGGGAGCTGTCGGGGCTCTCGCCGTTGCACCATCCGATCCCAATGTGGTTTATGCCGGTATGGGTGAATCATTCATACGTGGTAATATGGCAACCGGTGATGGTATATATAAGTCAACAGATGGCGGGAAAACATGGGAAAATGTCGGATTAAAGGATACTCATGTTATCAGCAATATTGTCATCGATCCGAAGAATCCCGATATCGTTTATGTTGCAGCATTAGGACATGTATTTGCCAATAATAAAGAACGCGGAATTTATCGATCTGAAGATGGCGGGAAAACATGGAAGAAAGTTCTTTATGTCAATGACCAGACAGGTGCCGTTGATATCGCTTTAGATCCTAATAACCCCCGTATACTGTATGCCGCTTTCTGGCAAGCTTATCGTAAACCCTGGATGATGTCGAGCGGTGGACCCGGCAGTGGCTTATATAAATCTACAAATGGCGGTGACACATGGACCAACCTGTCAAAGAATCCCGGAATGCCAAAAGGTGTTATGGGAAAAATTGGTGTTTCCGTATCCGGTGCAAATTCCGATCGTGTATATGCAATAATTGAAGCCAAACATGGCGGCGTTTTCCGTTCAGACGATGCCGGCAAAACATGGCATCGCCTTTACCATAAATCAGAACTTACACAACGTGCGTGGTATTATTCCCGGATTTATGCGGATCCACAAAATGAAAATGTAGTTTATGCCCCTGAAGTTTCTGGTTTATTTAAATCTGTTGACGGCGGTAAAACATTCCATCCCCTGAGAACCCCGCATGGCGACAATCACGTACTCTGGATTAATCCGAAAAATCCTCAGATAATGATTGAGTCAAATGACGGAGGAGCAAATGTTACGTATAATGGTGGAAAATCCTGGTCAGAAGAAGATCAGGCTACAGCTCAATTTTATCATGTTTCCGTAGACAACCGCTTTCCTTATCATGTATACGGTGCACAACAGGATAACAGTACCGTGAATATTGTCAGTCGGACCAATGGCTATGGTATAACAAATAAAGATTGGTTCCCCGCCGCCGGTGGCGAGAGTGGGTATGTTGTCCCTGATCCTACCAATCCTCATATAACTTATGGAGGTGGTTACGACGGTGCCCTGACCATATATAACCATAAAACCGGACAACGACAGATGGTTGATGTTTGGCCGGATAACCCAATGGGTCATGGAGCTGCTAAATTGAAAGAACGTTTTCAATGGACTTATCCAATTGTCATATCACCACACAATCCCAATGAACTGTATGTGACATCACAGTATGTTTACAAATCTACTGATCACGGAATGAGCTGGGAACGTATAAGTCCTGACTTGACGAGAAATGATAAAAGCAAGCAACAGTCCAGTGGCGGGCCAATAACCCAGGATAACACGGCCGTAGAATATTACGATACCATTTTTGCTTTCGGCGAGTCTCCTGTTAAAGCCGGTATACTTTGGGCCGGATCGGATGACGGTCTTGTACATGTATCTAAAGATGGTGGTAAAACATGGGAAAATGTAACCCCAAAAAACCTGCCCGATTGGGCTACTATCAGCATTATAGAACCTTCTCATTTTGATGCGGGTACGGCTTATATCGCAGCCCGGAAATTCCGACAGGATGATTTCCATCCATATCTTTACAAAACTACCGATTACGGTAAGCATTGGAAGAAAATCACTAACGGCATTCCCGAAAACGAATACACATTCGTTATTCGTCAGGATACCAAAAAGAAAGGCCTTCTTTTTGCCGGAACACAAAGAGGTGTTTATGTCTCTTTCAATGACGGAAATGACTGGCAACCACTACAATTGAATCTGCCTCATGTTCCTGTAAGAGATATGGCTATTCAAAACCGTGAAAACGATCTGGTTTTAGCAACTCATGGCCGCTCTTTCTGGATTATGGATAATCTGGAAGTTCTCCGCCAAATCTCCGATCAGGTAGAGAAATCGAATATGTATCTCTATAAACCGGAACATACCTATCTGACGGGTGGTCGCAGTTTCCACCGTCCTGGTGTGACAATTGGAGAAAATCCGCCTAATGGCGCCGTTATTTTTTATTATCTGAAAAATAAACCTTCAGCAAAGGAAACAGTTAGCCTCGAGTTTATGACAGCATCGGGCGACAGCATCATATCATTCTCCAACAAAACAACTCCTCAGGGTAAACCGGTCAAAAAATCAAATACGTTCTATCAGAAGAAAAGCCAAACTCCTCCGGGAGTATTGCCCGATACAGCCGGCATGAATCGATTTGTATGGAACTTGCGCTATCCTGATGCAACTCATGTTCCGGGAGCAGTATTATGGGATGGTAATATGAGAGGGCCAAAAGTCGTACCCGGTACTTATAAAGTTAAATTAACTGTAAACGGGCATAGTACCGAACAGGAGTTTGAGGTTAAAAAAGATCCGAGAATTAAAGCTTCACAACAGGATCTGGAAGCCCAGTTGGCACTGTTAAAGAAGGTTCACAAGAAACTGGATAACACGGATAAAGCCATTAATCATATCCGGTCAGTTCGTGATCAGATTAACAGTTACCTCAAGCAGTTGAAGAAGTATCCTAAAGTTGGAGAGCTTAAGAAAACAGCTCAACCCATCCTCGACAGCCTGAAAACTATTGAAGACAACCTCATCCAGGTTAAGGCACATGCCAGTGAGGATCCGTTAAATTATCCGATCAAACTGAATAATAAATTGGCAGCATTGGCTTCAACTATATCATCATCCTATAATAGACCTACAAAACAGGAATATGATGTGTTTAATATGCTTTCTGCTAAAGTTGACCATCAGCTTGACCGGTTAAAACCAATCATGGATAATGAAGTGCCAAAATTTAATCAGAAAGTGCAAAGTATGAACATACCGGCGGTTTATCTCTCAAACTCCGATAATTAAGTACTTTAATCAGTCCCTTAAGAAGCCCCGTTGTTTAACTTCGGGGCTTTTTTTGTTTTGCTTTTCTTGAATGTTATTATCTTACAACGTCGCCTGCCAATAACAACTGTATTCTGTCGAGATGAGTAAAAGACAAAAAACCAAACAAGAAAACTTATTTCCATTTCATAATCCCCTCAAAGAAGAATTTTCGAATGAGTTCTTTCGAACCATACCCGAACAACCGGGCATCTATATCCTGAAGGATAAGGAAGGGAAAATACTTTATGTCGGAAAATCAAAGAATTTGCAACAGCGTTTACGCAGTTATCGTTATGCCCAACCGGCGACCATCTCAAAAAAAGTTCTGAAAATAATCAGTCAAGTCAGAGAAATATCGTGGGAGACGCTTAAATCAGAAGAAGAAGCTCTTTTACGTGAAAATGATCTATTACGAAAACATCGACCTGAATATAATCATGTTAATACTCGTCCGGAGACTTATTACTACGTCCTTTTTTCCCAAAAAAAAGATAGCATATCTATAACTCTCACAATGGATGAAAAAAAATTAAAAGGTGATGATATTTATGGTTGCTTCAAGGGGTTCGGCCGGGTTTACAGAGGGTTAGGATCGTTAATGCGTCTATTATGGATCCTGAATCATTTGGATCAGGATATCATGCAGATTCCCATGAAACTGATGCAGCGAAAACCACCGGAACAATTCACTTTCACTTTTGCAGAATATCTTAATAAAAAGAAGAAGCGTTTTACATATTTGATAAAACGTTACTTAAAAGGTACCTCCGATTTATTAATTCATGAAACAGGTAAAAAGATAAAAGGCAGCATAGAGACCGATAATCATTTCATAAAAAAATTAATTGAAATCGATTTAAGCGAATTGGAAGACTTTTACAGAAAAGGACCTAACACCAACTATAAGATATATCGTTTTTTCGATTTATCCTCTCATATCATTGCTCAAGACAAACTTGACGACCTCCTTGTCTCCTACCTCCACCGGAAAAATTAGACTCTTTTCAATACTATCTTCCCAATGTTTTTATTAGCCTCCATATACTTATGAGCATCAACCACTTTGTCCCAGGTAAAGACTTTATCAATAACCGGTTTTAATGATCCGTTTTTAAAAAGTGGTATAGCAAAATCAGCAAAATCTTTAGTAAGCCTAATCTGATAGTCACGATCTCTTGAACGAAGTGTGGAACCCATTACCGTTAACCTCTTAACCAGAATTTTTCGTAAGTCGCACTCTTCTGTTTTACCACCGCCAAGTGTGGCCAAAATTACCAACCTTCCATCTTGTTTTAAACAAGATATATTCTGATTGAAATAAGGGCCTGCAATAAAATCGATGATAAGATCAACACCTGCCCCATCTGTCATATCCAATATTTTGTCCTTAAAAGGTCCTTTTTTATAATCTATGGCATGATCAGCTCCGAGTTTTAAACAGGCATTGTGTTTAGGTTCAGATGCCGTGACAAGTATATCAGCCCCCATCAGGTTAGCAAGCTGAATAGCGGCTGTTCCCACACCACTTGCTCCGGCATGAATCAAAACGGTATCATTTTTTTTCAGTTTTCCCAACCACCGTAATGCCTGGAAGGCTGTTAAAAAAACCTCCGGTATTGCCGCTGCTTCCACAGTACTCATTCCTTCAGGTACCGGTAAAGCCATATCCTGGTGTATCAATGCGTATTCTGCATAACCTCCTCCGGGTAACAATCCAAATACACGATCCCCAATATTCCACTTGTCTGCATTATCTCCTAATTCCACAACCTTTCCAGCCAATTCCAGCCCCATAATCGGGCTTGCCCCTTTTGGAGGTGGATACTTTCCTTCTCTTTGAAGAATATCCGCCCTGTTCAGGGCCGTTGCTTCAACTTTAACTAATATTTCATTTTTTGATAGTTGAGGTTTTGGAACTGAACCCAGAACCATTTCATCTGCCGATCCGAAATTTCTTACAATGACAGCTTGCATAACCTCTTGCTTATTCATAAGACCCATAATAATTTTTAAATTATATTTAGCCAGACATATGTATAATATAACTATCAGATAGGTATTGAAAGTTCAGATAAATTGAAACGCCAGAAAGGTATAGAATAAAAAAGAGCCCCTCTTTTCTGTGGGATTTGTTGACCAGGTTTATCGTGCAGCTATAGAATGGATGGCTGTTTGAAAGAAGGTACTCTTTTTTATCATTACGGCAATGAACACTACAGGTACTAATTTTATAATCCAAAAAGGATTATTACTCATTAGCTCTCTCTTGATGTCTGTATTTAATATCAGCAGCATTTGGGTTAATAACTTTACATATCTTGTTCAATTTTG
>DATFMH010000003.1:0-5690 GCA_035267045.1 Balneolales bacterium | reverse complement strand
ATCTGCTTTTCCCGAGTTATGGCGTCATAAATAGAATCATACCATTCATAATATACCAGCCTCTTAACATTATATTGAGCGGTAAAACCATATTTACCTTCTTTATGCTGATATGTCCTTAGTACAAGATTATTGGTTACACCGGTATAGAAAACCGTATGATACTTATTGGTGAGTATGTATATGTAATAGTTATGATTCCATTGTCCCATAATTAATCAGATCAGAAAACGTTGAAACCTTACAAAAAGTTTTAGAATAAAATGTGCAATTGTTTGCTAATGTTTATATGACTTAGAGTACCTGCAACATTACCTAAAGCCTTTCTCAACGGCAGGAGACTCGTTCGCAATGACAATTTTGGTGTTGGTTTTTTAACGTTTTTTAAAACGTCCCAACTGTCATCACGAGGACGAATGTCCGTGGTGATCCCCTTCCGTGGTTTTGAAATAAGCCTTAATCAACGGCAGGGGATTGCCGCACTGCGCTCCCCAAAATGTTTTTTGGGCAGACTGCGTTCGTAATGAACAGGCGGACACTCTGTGTCCATTCATAGGAAAGCACCCGTTTTCCATTATTCATAAAAAATGACAGGACACAGAGCATACCGGGTTTCATTACATCCCGGGAGGGTTGTAACGAGATACTAAAGTTTTTTAGGATTCCGGCAAGCCCCTGAGTGGAGCATTGACATGGGTGAAAGACATCAATGGGAGTTGATACAAAAATATATGTAAAATGCTAAGGGAAAAGAGTTTTGGTTTGGTATGGCTTACATCGTTAATGTCATAAAAAAGTAGCATTCATTTACATAAAAAGATGCCAGGAACATTAAGTTTTATCATACAATTACGGAATGGAATTATTTATTGGTTTAGACTTTTTCGCGAATATTGAACCCTTAATAATTAATCAGCCTGTCTCGTTCAATAATTTTTTTATACGTGGCTCCAGCTCCTTTTTCGTCAAAGCTCCTACCGTAAAATAGCGTAAATCACCTCGTTTATCGATGATATAGGTTGTAGGTATTCCCATCGTTGGCCCGTACTTAGACATTACTTTTCCACTTTTATCAATATAGATGGGATAAGTTACGTGGTATTTTTTTATAAACGGCCTTACTACCGATTCCCCCTGTTTATCTACAGAAACACCCAAAATAATCAATCCCTTATTTTTGTATTTTTTATATAAAGCCTCCAGTTCCGGTGTCTCTTCCCGGCAAGGCGGACACCACGTGGCCCAGATATTCAAAAGCATAACCTTACCCTTCTGATCCGAAAGCCTAAAAGATTGCCCGTTTAACAGATTGATATTAAAATCTTTGGCCGGTACCTTCTCATGAGCTGCAAAAAGCGGACTCGAATGGGGATCCAGTCTTTGTAACGAGCTTGTCGCCTGACTGTATGCAGTCTTTTGTTTTGGGCTCTGAGCTCCCTCCTGTTTTGTTCCGCACGCCTGGAATATGAATACTATGCCGATGAATACAAAGATTCTCATTTGTTTTACTTTATCATATAAGTTTACCAATGACTATAGGCGATAGACCGTAGCTTAGTGCTTACTATTTTGTGGATGTCCATCCCTAAAATATCTCGACCGTTTTATGATGATTGCCCTGATTTTGTATTTATTGTGTCCTTTTTTTATACGGGTATTTTTGTTTTTCTTTTTCTATTTTCCAAACTGATTTTTTGACAATCTGACCGGTTGGAGTAATGATTTCATCAGAACCAGGTGGACGTGTCGGGAAACGTGAGATTTCCACATCCGGGTCACGGTTATACGGGACATAATGAGCCATTGCTCCATGTTTAACTATGGTATACGGTTTTGGATTGAAAAATCCCAGCGAATCCGCCAGGGCAATTCCTGCTATTATAAAAACAGCAATAATAAACAAATATTTTAAAGTACGTTTAGAACTCATTTTCGAGATTTACCAGTATTAAATAACAAAGAATCTTGAAACTTGTCGCATAATTAATATTCAGTATTAATATGTTCCGTAACGTGTTTGTTTTCCATCTTTCGTAAATGCAAATACATCATACTGGGCCCTTTTACCTCCCATTACTCCCGGAGCACCATCAGGCATACCGGCTACAGCTAACCCTATTACAGCAGATTTTTCCTTTAGTAATTTCTTGACGGCATTTGCCGGGACATGACCTTCCAAAACATATCCATTTACCAAAGCTGTATGGCACGATCTGAGATTATCCGGTACCCCCTCTGTTTCTTTAAATGCGGTTAGATCTGATGTCTTTTTTACTTCAACGGAAAATCCGTTACTATCCATATATTCCGCCCATTTTCCACAGCACTGGCAACCGGGATTTTTATATAATGTGATATGAATTTTTCCGTCAGCAACCGGAACGGGCTTAACAAGTGTTGTTTCAAAATTAGCAGTCTGTGATGAAGTATCGGTCTTGCCGGTTTGGGAACAAGCCGTAAAAAATACGACTCCAGTAACAAGAAATATAAAATGAAGATTCTTTTTTGATTGCTTCATGATGATTGATTTAGTTCTGTTCATATTTGGAAAATTTTCTTTAATTATATCGTCAGGTACGGTGACCATGCCGGTACATTGATACACTGAAGCCTATTAGCAAAACAAACGTACCAAGCCAAACAAGGGATACAAAAGGTTTTTCTCTGCCGGTCAATAGAATCCATGCATCCTTAGGTTTTGAACTGATACCCTTCACTTTCAGTTCTATCTTACCCGATTCCGGATCCACATTGCTGAATTGCACGGTTATATTGTGTTGTGCTAACGCAACCGGCGGAGAGTAAGAATATCCATTATCCGTATAACGGTAAATAGCAAATAAGGGACGTATCTTGTAGGGAGTCGTATCTCCATTATACCTGACTCCTATTAATGCATGTACCGCAATTATGGTACTGTCAGGTAGTTCCGAAGGTTTGGCCGGACTATAATTCCAAAAGATAAATCGATAGTTACCGACCTGTACGGAGTCCCCTTTGGCCAGTTTTATGGTTTGAACAGGTATTGTATCCTGTTTTGCCGTATTAGCTTGCACTGAAGCTTTTGCTATAAGCGACTTATCATGCTCTTTCTTTTGTTTTTCGGCAAGATCATTCTTTTGCTTCACATAGGAGCTGCCGGCAACATACATGTAAATATCCCTTAAAAAACCCGGATGGACATCCACATCTACTGACCATTGAATATCATCGGGGGTAGAACTTCGTAACATCGGGTAAACCTGTGGGTGTAAATAAAAAGGCTTTCCTGGATCGCCTTTACTATTCAATTTTTGAAATTCTACCGTATACTCCTGCTGTCCGGGGCGGTCCTGGTCATTCAGCGTGTACCCTTTATAGGTCACCAGGTACCGGCCATTAATCACTTTAGGTTTGTTAAGCTTCAATTCAAGGTACGAAAGAGGTTGCGTTACGGGTTCTCCGTTATCATTTTTAACTTTCCCTTGTTCAACTGCTTCATTATACCGGCGTGTCCTGGCATCCAGCAAATTTTGTTCATATACAGAAGAAGCCAAAAATCCCAGTAGCAATATTCCGAATCCGATATGACTTATGGTACCTCCGATCAACCGTGGTTTTCTGCGTGCCAGTTTGATCATCATGGCACCATTACCGAATAAAACAAACCAGGCGGATAATAGATAAATCGTATAATAGATATCCCTGATATTGGCAAAAATAACAGTGGCCAAAGCAGCGATGCATGAGAGTGTTACGGGAACTAATAAATCACCTGACAACGATTCGATATCCTGCCTTTTCCAATATATATATTGTCCGATTACGGTTAATAAAGCAGCTATAATAACCAATGGAGTGGTCCAATTTGTATAAAAGCTGATTTCCGGCGGTGTCGGGTTTGTTGTAAACAGACGGCCAATGATTGGAGAACTGGTTCCTAAAGTGATGATTAAACCAATGAGAAAAAGGATCATAGCACCGGCAAATGTCATAAAATCCCGGTTTAAAAATCCATTATTAACAGCCCTGGAACGCAGATCTTTATGGCGATAAAGCAACATGCCAACACCGGCACCGAGTATCACCACAATGAAAACCACCAGTTGATTATACAAACCCAGATCAACAAAACTGTGCACGGAAGCATCAGCAAGCACACCGGACCGGGTAAGGAATGTCTCATATACCACTGCGGCATAGGCCAGGATGGCAAATATCAAAGATGCCTTATGCGTAGAATTACGTTTTCGCTGAACGATCATGGTGTGAATACCTGCTGTCCCGATCAACCACGGTATAAATGAGGCGTTCTCTACAGGATCCCACGCCCAGTAACCACCAAATGATAACGTAACATAGGCCCAGTAACCACCTAAAAATATAGCTGTAAAAAGAGCCAGGTTCGCTCCGAGTGTCCAGGGCATTGCAGGTAGTATCCATTCATGATATTTCCGTTTCCAGAGAGCAGCCATAGAAAAACAGAACGGCACGGCCATTAGTGTAAAACCCAGGAATAGAGCCGGCGGATGAAAAACCATCCATGGGCTTTTTAGCATATCATTGAGTCCTTTACCATCGGCAGGTATGTATCCGGGATTAGCCTTGATAAAAGGAGCATTCGGCATTGCCTCAGACAATGTCCTGAATGGGGATGCTCCCAGGTTGATGAATCCAAAATGGATACCGGCTACCATCGATAACAGAAATACCTGGTTGAGTGTAAAAAAGAACAACACCGGTCCGCGATACGGCTCTTTTATCCATCTCATCAATCCCAGCCCGACAAGTGAGGAAATAAGGATCCATAACATAAAACTCCCCTCTTGTCCGCCCCAAAATGCAGATATCAAATATGTAAAGGGAAGATCCAGACTGGTATAATTATAGACGTAATAATAATTGAACTGGTGCGTGATAACGATATATAGCAGGAAACCTGAGGCCGATACCACGAAGAGTCCCATTAAGCCGAATAAGATATTGGAGATGTGAAGTATCTTGCGTTTTGAATTACGGGAATACAAAAAATAACCGATCATTGAGCTGATAGCGCTCAGAAAGGCGGCATCAATAAGGACCTTACCTGCGGTTCCTGGCAACATAGAAAGTTTTTTGTGGGTTTATTCTTAATGTTTGTATAAGGACAAACATTAAAAGACAATCTTGTCTTATTTTGCTCAATCTAATGCCATGAACCTTAAATCAACCTTAAAAGTATCTAAAATTCAGTTAAGCTATTATACAATTTTCTCATAGATAGGTACTGTATTGGTATTACTTCATTGGTGTTTATGGTTTTAAGATAATATCAACGATCTGATAGATTTTATTTTCAGGTATACCAATGAAATAAACAGACAGATTTATCCTTCCCCCCATCTTGTCATGGTTCAAATGAGAATTAATCAAGAACATCTTGCCATAATTAAATTTATAGATATATATAAATTATAATCACAATAAGTTTCTCAAATAATTATTTTTACAGAACTTATAAACTTATATAATTGATACATTTTTGTTAAAAAATGCATTGTTAAAAGTGATTTAATATCCCCTAATGACCGTTAATACCGGTTGAAGTGGGATATACATCATGAGACAATGACTTATCAATGAAGCCTTTTGATTTTATAACAACTTTTTAATAACAACCATTACGTTTGATGAAGAATCTAAGTGCTTTCAAAGTTATTATCAGTTTGGTT
>DATFMH010000002.1:0-3791 GCA_035267045.1 Balneolales bacterium | reverse complement strand
AAAACCCGCCGAATGGGCCGCTTCTGTGATCGTGTGTCCATCGGCGATTTGAAGCAGTGCACGTTTCAATCGTTGCCATAGAATATATTTACGCAAAGGTATACCGGTCTGTTCTGAAAATAAGTGCATAAAACGGCCGGGAGACAGGTAAGCAACCTTTGCAATTCGGTCAACTGTTATATTCTCATTAACCCAATGGTCGGATATCCATGACAAGGCTGCTACTATTCTATCATCACGTTGTTGAATATCTGAGGGTGTTTTACCTGTTAGAATAGTGCGTATTTTACCGGCTGTTTCGCAATTGAGGGGACATTTGTAAAAGTCGTTCAGACTGGTTTCAAGATCAGCAAGCGGGTATTTAATCTGGCTGGAAGAATAGGAAGTCTGCTTTGTATGGTACTCAGGATCAAGCCAAACCATAAGTACGGTGTTTTCACCGGAGAGATTCAGCCGGTGCGGTACGTCGGAAGGAATGAAAAACGAACGTACCTGTTTAGTATTCTGCAATTCGGGTGAATTCAGTTTGAAAACCGGTGAATTGCTGAAACCATATTGAACATAATGATGTGCATGCATCGACGAACGTCCATGCTGACCGCGGAAGACAAGACAATCATCAAAGATGCAATAGGTATTTGGTTTAAATTTTTCGATTGCAGGGAAAAGAGTTTATGTTATTCCATTCATAATTATAAATATAATCTCTCCTTGATGCATTTATAAGGTGTTCGTAACCAAAGTATTTATTTATTACGGGTTAATTTGATCATTTTTTTCTTTTGATGCGTTTGTTTTGGAGCTGATTTAAATGAATGTTTACGAAGTTCTCCGGTTTCTCTTATGGCAAGATAGTGAATGGCAACGATGAGCCTTTGACTTTCCCTTTTCAGGTTTAATTTTTTGGAATAGACTATCAAACACGCAACCAGAGAAGGCGATATTCCGTGAGCTCGTTCAAATGTTTTATAATATTTATTAACCGCCTTATTTTCCCCGGAGGAGGATTTTAGAAATGCTTCATACTTACCGCCGGACCTGATATCGAAATCAGATACGGAGTCTTTGGTTATCGGGCTAATATAACGTGAAGTTACCCAGAGCTCATTTTTTACCGTATCTGAGAGAGATGTAAATAGATTATTAAGCTTTTGCATAGGAATTTTTAAAACGGGGCCATATGGATTGCCGGACCATGCCGCTTTACTAACTTTATTAAAAAATGCATGATAATTGTTTTCCAGGGAACCGGTTGTATCTGATAATATCCGAACTTCATTATCAAAAAAAGTCAAAATATGGTGCAATTGCCTGATCTCATTTTTATTGAAGTGCTTAGTAACAGTTTGATCTTGTTGGAGATCAATCTTTGTATTGGTCATACATCCGGATAGAAAGAGAAACAGAATAAGCGTGTATTTCATATAAATTCTTTTTTAAAATTGTCCTGACCGTTAACAGCCTGATGTATGATAGGAATTTTTAGGATGTAATTTAGAAGATATAATGTGAAATCTGAGTTTGAATGTGTAAAGGCCTGGCGAAAGAAGTACTCGCGATGAGCTGGTAAATACTGATAAAAAAGTAAAGGAAATACTAAGTTCCGGATTTGTGAGCGAGTGCAGAAGATGTTTGACAACCAACAATTGCAGGTGCTTTATGAATGAGTTCATCGTTTTCAAGTGCTTCAACCATAAAAAGGGCAAAATCTATTCTCCTTGTGAGGTTGCTTTTGAGAATGGGATCACCGACATGCTCACTCCACACGGGCAATCCCTGGCTTTCACCTTCCTCCAGATCGCTGCCACGAACAACAGTCCATTTTGTATCACTTTTAAATATTCTTTGGCATGCTTCGACCTGGTCATCGATATCTACATATCGTAATTTCTTAGCTATCCAGCCAGCAACATTAACGATAAACTTGATTTTCCACGAGTAAACATCTTTGCCGTCACGGCTAATATGCCACCCGCTGGAAAAGATGAGCCGGGCATCCGGCTCGGCAAAGTCGAGTACTGCTTGTGCTGTTCCAGTCGAATAATTGGTAACTCCCCACGGGACTAATACAGTAAGTACTCCATCACATCCTTTTACCGCTTTCTTAATCACTTCCCGATCATTTGTCATTCCGGGAACTATGGTTATTTGATCCTGAAACCGTTTTAACTTACCCATACTTTGCTTACGGCAGACACCAACAACCTCATAGCCTCGATCTAATGCATGCCGGATCATGTACTGCCCAAGCTTTCCCGAAGCACCTATTATACAAACCTTGTGTATCATCATAATTTTAGAATGATTAAATAATTGATGAAATAGTTATTCCCTTCAGGCGACGAAAGGACCGGCGCATAAGAGACCCGGTCTTAAATAAATATATCCAAATATTAAATGAATTAACCTGTGAGATTTAACATACAGTCAAGCGGCCCTGATCAGTTATTTCCATTGTTTTTATAACGAGTCTCAAGTGTATTCGCCCACTTCGTAAAGCCCGGCGAAATGGATTCTAACTGGGCAAGAACAGACTTATTAGTCCAATTGTTAACGTCATCCCATACAAGTCCGCTTTTAAGATCCTGTAAGAACTTAAATCCCCTTTCATCATAGACTTCCGCTGCCCTCAGATTAAGTAAGTTTTGATACCAGGCATAGGTACGGGCCAGTTCATCGGGTTGTAACTCATTCATGAAATTCCAATCGAGCGATATAGTCCCTGGGGTATATTGTTCCACGTTTGCCTGCCATTCCGCCTGAATAGCCCGGGCCCATTCCGTATTAGTTGACTTTATGAAGGAGATAGCAAAGTATGTTGCCAGCAGTTCATTTAACCAGGAAACGGGTACCGGTTCTCCTGTGATGGAGGATCGATAGTAATGTTTTGCGGCCAGATGGCCAAGTTCATGGAGTGCAATGAAATCAACTCTTCGGCGATCAGCCATTTCATCGGGACCTTTAATCAGCAGGCCCTCTTTCAGCGAGGACGGCAAAAAGATGAGATTATCAGCCTGAGATTCCCATGGAATGGCATAGGGAATACCCGGATACTCCGAAAACCACTGATCCGGATTCAATACAGCTACATGAAATGTAAAGCTAAGTCCCAGGTTATGTTTCATGAGCACTGCGGCATTTTCATAAAGATATGCAAACTCTCTTGCGCGTTCTTTGCATTTTGGAGAGTAATAAACTATTAAGCGTCCAAAATCAAGGGTGTCAGGTTGAAGAGCCTTAACCTTCATGAGAGGTGATTTGTCTGGTTCTTGTCCGCGTGCATAAGAATACAAGAGAAGGCAGCTAACAATCATGAACAGGGGAACACGTGTTTTTGATAAAGGTTGGCCTTTCAGTAGGAGTTTATGCTTGAACATATGAATGCCTCTCTATTTTATCATCGCCTGACTCTATTGCAGGTAATTGGTTTGGGACTTAGTGGTGCATTAAGAGATTATTTATATTAAATCTGAGGCAAAATACTTATAAAAGCAAGGGTAAGCAGGGATAAAGCGTTCGTTCAATCTATGTTCGAGTTCTTTTTCATCGAGTTGAGACTTAACACGTACAAATAAAACAGCAGCCATATAATCCTCCTCAGATTACATTAATTTTTAGCCGATGTAGTTTTACTGCCAGCTAACGATTCATGGTAAAAGAATCGTTATTAAATTGAAATTAAGCAGACAAAACGAGAAATCAGAATCCAAATATGACTCGCTATGTAATAATTGTAATCATGAGACATTCGTTATTGTTATAATATCTTATCTGACGATCTACCGATATAT
>DATFMH010000001.1:0-19154 GCA_035267045.1 Balneolales bacterium | reverse complement strand
AGAACACATGAATATGTATACTGAAAAGTGAGATTAAACTTACCAACCTATTTCTTTGGTTTGTACCCATAGCAATACTCATCTGGATTCCCCGTCAAAGCGAGGAATGACAATGTTGGGTGTTAAATTCAAAACTCACAGATTACCCAAAGGTTCAATGCGCAAAAATAACCTCTGCGTCATGCCTGGCACCGATCGGGCATCCAGATGGATAGCGTATAATTTACAACCGTACCATTGGATATAAATGTTATTTTATTCTCATTCTCGTACCCAAAGTCTTCTTTGGGCACGCACAACGGGAAGCTCTGCTTCCGCAATAAAGACAAACGTGATACAAAGTTAGCATTCCCAACAGGACGTTGGGACGATGTAAAAATTATCATTTCTATAAGACCTCCAAGGTTTCTAAAACCTTGAAGGTTTGAAGTCAGAAAATCTGTGGCTACAAAATTCACATTATTTCAATAGTATCCTTTTTGTTTTCCATAACGATTCCAGGAATGGCCGGGTAGGCACCGAGCGCATGATTTGCAGATTCTCCTTCCAGTTCGTCTCTTCGCACAGGAAAGCCAAAACCCGGTCAAAAGGATTATTTTTAAACAAATCGCGTAAAACACGAATGGCTGTTTCCGGTTGATGTTGTAATAAGTACAAAAATAAGCGATCGTAAAGTACAAATTCGAGGGACGACTGATTGATATTGGCAAATTTCTTTAATTTGTCCTGTTCTAACGCTCCGACAAATTGCGGAATGTAGGTCTGTATTCGTTTAAAAGTATAACCTGTCGTAGGTTTGGCTAATCCACCGACTACACCAAGATTGAAAATATGCTCACCTGTCCGCCAGGAATAAAAACGATCCTCCATAGGAATATTACCTTTTTCTTCCCGTATTACATGATATTCGTCTCTCGTTAGATGTAAGTCATCCCGGATAAAATTCTGTATAGCCGTTATGTACTCTTCATATTCTATCAGATGATTACTGAAGATGGTATATTCTACAAGAGCGCGGGTATGATCAAATGGCAATATATAATAAAAACAGACGGCATTATTGTGAATAGGACGGAAATCCATCAACGTTACCGTAGTTGGATCAAATACAGGGAACCCTGTTTCAATCTCCCAACCGACAAAATGTTGTCTAATGCTGAAATGTACTTTGTCATGGGATAATTTCGGCATCCGGATGCTTTGAAAAATATATTGAGCCTTATATAGTCCCCGGGATGTATAAACCAGTCCGTCCTTATCTTTATTCCTGAACTCGATGACTTCAGCTTCCAGAAGTGTAACATTAGCTGCTTTGCGTACTTCCTCAAATATAAATTCATGATAATCGCGGCTGCGGATACTGTGATAAGGGTAATCGTGCAATTGTTTGATGAAAGACTCGCCCGGGGCACTCACCTTCAGCCAATCCCAATTTTGGATATTCAGATGTTGAAATGGATGTTCATCGCGTCCCCAATAACTCCAGATTTTATCTTCCGGATCAGAAAGGCGGCTGTCGACAACAAGGATTCTTCTGTTCTTCAGAGAGGAGTGAAGTAAATGCCATAACATACTCAATCCGGAGCAGCCGGCACCGGCAATGATATAATCGTAATAATCCTCATTTTCAGACATAAATTATCAGTAGAATGAGTTATTAAGTTATTAAGGTTTAGTTCACTAATACAGATGTATATTTACTCAATATACTCAATAACCCAATATACTTAGCAACTATTTAGCTGTTGGGAGCTTGTCGTTATTGAATAAGCTATCAGCTTTATATATTTAAAAATGAGTAATTATTAACCCTTTGTGGTAAAAAAAAATTCAGCATAAATCCGCTTCATTCGGTTTATTCGCGTTCTATTCACCACCCTCTAACCGGTTTCCATTCATCCAAAACCTGATCATTATCTACAACATGGTAAACGGGAAACAATGCGGCTGTCAGACAAGAGTGATTGGGGATAATCTCAAGGAAAGATCCGATTGGGTAATTAGAGAATTGAATAGTGTCGTCACTTTCGATGAACCCATGTTCCTGTGAGAGCCTGGTAATATTTAGTTCCGGATGATTTTTGACAAATCCATAAACCACCTCATCAAGTATATGAGTGGCTCCCTGATCTTTGGAGAGGGCTAAAGCTCCGGCATCAATGAGCATTCGGTTGTGGTCCGGGTAATGACCGACAACCCTGGTTAGCACACTTGCCGAGCAATCAGACAGGGAACATGAACCGATATCCGATTGGAACTTATCGAAGAAGACATAATTACCCGGACGTATTTCCGTTACACCTTCCCAGTTATCAGCATGCATACACGTTGGGGTTGAACCTATACTGACCTCACGGCATTCAATACCGGAAGAACGTATCTGTTCAGCAAACCGAACCATAACTTTGTGTTCAATTTCCGCAACTTTTTTTACCTCCATGATTGTCTTACAATGATAAGATTGACCGGCATGGGTCAATATTCCCTGAAAGTATATGTTTTTCGCTTCCTGCAACGCCCGTGCCAGTTGCAGGCTTCTCGGATCTTCCGGATTTACACCGGCCCGACGGGCTCCGCTATCCACGATCAGGTAGACTGAAAAAGTGATATCATGCTCATACCCGTATTCTTGAACTTTCTCGAAAGTATCGTATTGATCAAGCAGTATATGGAAGTGTTTTAACTTACGTGTTAACAGGGCTGCATTATCCAGTTTATCTCTGGTGATAGGAAAAGCATATGTGATATCCTGAAACCCGTTTTCCTGATAAAAAAATGCCTCGGCCAGGGTGGATACGGTTATGCGGGTTAATGAGTCCCCAAGTTGATATTTAGCTGCCTCAATCGTTTTGTGTGTCTTCACATGGGGACGCAGTTTCACGCCATATTCTTCGGCTTTTCTGATCATGTGAGTAGAATTGGCTTGCAATTTTGATAAATCAATCAAAAATGCCGGTGTACGTAAATCCTTTAGTTGCATTTTAGTTACGATTATGGATTCATTTGTAATTACTTCCATTCAAAACAAAATCTCTAATTAAGTAACAAAGAGCAATGGATTAAAAAGATATTGGAGAGGTATACTCTTTGAATAAAGTTATAGCCCTTATCCACGAAAGTCCGGGATGACTTTATAAGGGAATAAATAGTCGTCGGACGCCTGTCGTTATTTTCTAAAAACCTGCGAAAATCCGCGTTATCTGCGTCATCCGTGTTCTATAAATAACGTTCTGTTATTGAATCCTCCGTTCATTATATTTGTTAACAAATCCGGATTAAATTTAGCATGAAATGAAGATCTTACACACTGCCGACTGGCATTTGGGGAAATATTTAAATAATCAATCGCTACTCGATGATCAGCGTTTTATCATGAAACGTTTCCTGGAAGTTGTCAGAAAAGAACAGCCGGATGTTGTTATTATCGCCGGTGATATATACGACCGTTCCGTTCCGCCCAGTGATGCTGTAACGTTATTTGATAATACGATTGATAAACTCATCCGGGAGTATAAAACAAAAGTAATCGCCATCTCCGGCAATCATGACAGTTCTGATCGGATTCACTGTTATAGCGGCCTGCTGGAGAAACAGGGTTTTTATATCATGGGAAGACTCTCCCTTCCCATAAAACCGGTTATTATTGAAGACGATTCAGGTCCCGTTTATTTCTATTCTATACCGTATATAGAGCCGGAGTTATTACGACACAGAGTTAATGAAGATGGTATACGCAGTCATGAGGATGTGATGCATTATATGGTGGAGGAGATCATGGATACACACCCGAAGCAAAACAGGTCCGTTTTTATTGGTCATGCGTTTATAAGTGGTGGGAAACCATCAGATTCAGAACGGATATTAACGGTTGGCGGCGTTGAAACAGTACCGGCCCAAATTTTCGATGCATTTAGTTATACGGCACTAGGACACCTTCATCGTCCGCAGTCATTTCTGAATGAGAAAGTGCATTATTCCGGTTCTCCGCTTAAATATTCATTTTCTGAAGCGGATCATACTAAAAGTGTGTCCATAGTACATCTGGATGGACTTGGAATGACAACCACCAAACGAATAGATTTGAAACCACGTCGGGATCTTCGGCGCGTGAAAGGACGTATCATAAAAGGTAAATTTATTCTCGATAAAGATTATACGGAAGTTTTACCCGGTATCAGTGATTTCCTGGAAGTGACGTTGACGAATGAAGAACCGGTTATCGATGCCATGCAGATCGTACAAAAAAGTTATCCCAATACCTTGAAATTGCAGTGGGAGCATAAAAAGGAATTGGTTTTAAGTCATACCTTTTCAGGTGAAGATATTGAAAGTAAAAACCCGGTTGAGCTTTTCGGAATGTTCTATGAGTGGGTGAATGATGAAAAAATGGATGATAAGGCCAGGAAAGTTATCGAAGATGCCGTAACGTTAGCATTGAAGGAGGAAGCCTGATGAAACCGATCGAGCTTAAATTGCGGGCTTTCGGTCCATATGCCGGTAGTGTTACGGTTGATTTTAATCGTCTCGATTCACATCGCCTGTTTCTTATTCATGGTCCCACCGGATCCGGGAAAAGTTCTATATTTGATGCCATGTGTTATGCGCTGTACGGCGTTACATCGGGTATACGGGATGGGAAAGATATGCGGTCGAAGTATGCGGCTAACGACACAGAAACAGAAGTTGAATTTACTTTCCAGATTGGTGAGGAATTGTACAGGGTGGAGCGTAAACCGTCGTATCTGAAAGAGGGGAATAAAACGGAGACGCCGCAAAAAGCAGCTTTTTACAAACTTAACGGACGTATGAAACCTTCCGGAGATCCGATAACTAAAATCAGTGAAGTGAACGATGCAGTCAAAGATGTTCTTGGTTTTGATGACAAGCAGTTTGTTCAGTTAGTCATGCTGCCGCAGGGCGAATTCAGGAAGTTATTGCTGGCCAGTACAGACGAGCGGGAATTGATATTAACCCGGTTATTCCGGACAGGCTTGTATAATACCATCACAGATCAGTTGGTGGAGATGGCTAAGGAAAAGGAAAGTGACTATGATGAAATAAAACGATCCGTTCAGACCTTGCTTGATTCCAAAGAGGTGAATGATAAAACCGAACTGGAAACGAGAATTAAAGATCAAAAGCAGCATCAACAGAAATTGGCAGATCAGATTCTGGAATACGAAAAAAAATACCGGGAGGCCGCCAGGAAAAGAGAAAACGCTGTTAAGATCAAAGAATCGTTCGATCAACTCAAAAATGCACAAAAAGCACTGCAGGAACACGAAGAACAAAGCGATCAAATAAAAAATAAAAAAAGGAAACTCGAAAGAGCCGCTAACGCTGAATTATTTCGATCTCCCATAGATGAATGGAATGATGTAAAGAAGAAATATCAGACAAGAAAAGAGCAACTGGAGCAAAATCAGCGTGATCTTGAAACGGTAAAAGATCATTTAAAAGCTGCTGAAGCGTCACTTGCAGGTTTCAAAGATCGAAAAGAGGAGATGGATGATTTCCGGAAAAGGAAATTGCAATATGAATCGTCAAGAGATCTCTTTACTGAGCTGGATTCATTAATATATCAGCAGAAAACCATACGTCAGGAACTGAATGATATCAAAGAGCATGATCAGGAGTATGAAAAAGCTCTGATTGATTCTGAGCAAGAACTGGCATCCATAGATAAAAATCTTCCGATATTATTAGAACATGCTCAAAAACAGGCTTTCCATGAACAGAAACTTAAAGAATATGAAAAATATGGCCGTCATCGGAGTGATCTGAAAAAATATGAAAAGCAAAAGGATACGTTAAAAAAGCGGCAAAAGGAGTTATTCCGGAAAGTTCAGGAAGCGTCAGAGTTGCAAAGTAATGCACAAAAATTATTTGTTGAAACAGATCGAAAATGGAGGAAAAATCAGGCAGCATTATTGGCTATGACCCTGGAAGAAGGGGAACCTTGTCCTGTTTGTGGATCAATGGAACATCCGCATCCGGCTCATTCGAACGAGCAAACCGTAACGAATGAGGAATACGACAACATAAAAGCTGATAAGGAACAGGCTGAGCAACATTATCAGGATAATAAAGAAATGTATGATGACCTGACTGATCAGGTTAAAACGACCGAATTACAGATAAAGAATCTGACTGAACAATTGGGAGATATTGTGTATCTGTCGGATCTTGATTTCCAGAAACAACTCGAAAGCATTAAAGAGGATTTGGTAGAAGCCGGGGAAGCGAAAGAGAAGTTAAATAAACACAAAAACCGTAAACTGGATCTTCAACAAATCATTAAAGACAAAAAAGAGAAGCGCAGCGAGTATGAGATTCAGATAAAGGAAAAGCAGAGCAAGAAAGACACCTTGAAGGGACGGATTGATAATCTTACGGAATCAAAACCGGATGGGATCAAATCAAAAGATGATCTCGAAAAGAAACTTGAGAAAGCTGAAAATATCATTAGTAAGTTTGATGAAGAGTTCTCAGATACTCAGGAAAAAGTTGATGAATTGCGTCAAAGCAGAGCCTCCAGGGAACAAGTTGTAAAATCAAATCAGGCTGCCATTGATGAACTGAAAGAAGATTTAGATAAAAGAGAGAAAAAACTGCTTGAAGAGATCAATGATACCGGCTTTGAAGATATCGATGATTTGAATGACGCTTTGCTTGACATGGAACAAAAAAATCAATTGGAAGAAGAGAAAGATGCGTGGGTTAAAAAGAAGATCGAGATAACGACGAAGGTTAACGGTTTGCAGGAGCAGTTAAAGGATAAAAAAGAACCTGATCTGAAGATCATCAAAGAAGATGAGAATAAAAAAGACAAACAGTATCGTGATCTGCAGGAGGAAATTACACTTCAAAAAGCATTAATTACAGAATTGACAAAGATAAAGGATCAGATCGTAGAGAAAGAGAAGAAGCTTGTTGAGATTCAGGAAGAGTCTGGCGTATACCTGAAGTTGTCGGATATGGCAAAGGGCAATAATCAGTTCTACCAGAAATTCCAGACTTTTGTACTATCTGTTTTTCTGGATGAAGTCACTGATCAAGCTAATCAGCGGTTATCCGGAATGTCGCAGGATCGCTACGAGCTGGTTCGATCCGAAGATATTATTGACGGCAGGAGAAAGGCCGGGCTGGACCTTAATGTATTTGATAATTATACGGGAGCTTTACGTTCGGTGCGTACTTTGTCGGGAGGGGAAATGTTTGTTACCTCCTTAGCCCTGGCTCTCGGACTGGCTGATGTCGCCGCCAGTCATTCCGGGGGACTCAGAATGGATGCTATTTTTATTGATGAAGGTTTTGGATCGCTTGATTCGGAGACACTGGACCTGGCTATCAAGACCCTCATGAACCTTGAGGAAGACGGCCGTATGGTGGGTATAATCTCTCATGTTGAAGAACTCAAAGAACGAATCGATACCCGTCTCGAGATCATTAAAAAACGTGATGGCAGCCAGGTTCTTTGGCACGTTAACTAATATTTAGCCAAGGCTTTACGCAGATTAAAGCGGGTTTTATTATAAAGTAACATCATTTTGAACTCAGGCTTGAAAGGTATTATAAAAAAGGGACATGCTTTGGCATGTCCCTTTTTTATTACAGATAACGGTTGATTACTCACTGATCAGAGACTTCATTTAATTTTCGTGTGAGCAAATCGATCAGTTCTTCGCGGTAGAATTTACCCGGTTGATCATCATCGATATTCTTAAGATTCGTGAGAATTTGATTCAGTTTATCTATCAGACGTGTGAATTCACCTTCTTGAGCTTCTTTCTGATATGTAACCAATAATGTCGGTTGCTTACGGAATGCTTTTTCGAAATTTTGATACGCCTGTTTACTTTTATCCTGCATCAGGCCATATGCAAGACCCAGGTTGAATGTTGTGATATAATTGTTGCCTTCGAGCCGTTGTGATTTTTGAAAATCTTCAAGTGCACCATCGGGATCGTTGTTGAACACTTTTGAAATAGCACGCTGAGAAAAAAGATTGCCATCGTTTTCTTCCTGTTCTATTACTTTATCGAATGCGGCTATGGCTTCTTTATATTTACCCTGTTTATCAAAAATAGTCCCTTTTTGAGCCAATGACTGAAGATGATCGGGTTGTTTCTCTAATATTTCATCCAATGTCAACATGGCATCATCGTACTCATACTTCTGTGTTTGAAGAACAGCAAGCTGAAATTTAGCCGGGGTGAATTCAGGGTCCAGGTCAAGGGCATGTTCCAGGTCGAATTCGGCATCTTCAAACTGTTTCATTCGGGTGAAGACACTGCCACGATTTTTGTAGGCCGCTTCAAAATCGGGGTCCGACTTGATGGATTCGGTATAGGCTTCCACCGCCTTGATATCGTTATTCTGTGCTTCATAGGCATAACCCAATACATACCATTCTTCTGCAGAACGGTCATCTGCTTTCACTTTTTCAATCTGCTTGACAAGCTTGAGGAATTGTTTTTGCGCTCTCTGGTTTAATCTTTTTTCCTGAAGTATCAGTGGTAAAATTCTATCAATATCGCTGATCATATAGATAATTTTTGTAATTATATTCGAAAATTCATTAACAAGGGTCGTAAGGTACGATGAAAATCAAAAGGATTCTATACATTCGCATAATAAGTATTCACATCTTTAATTTACGGATTCAGCCATCATTATATAGAACCCTTTAAATAACGGATTTTTAATACCAAGAGGTTTAAGTCGTTCGGCTTTCATGGTTAAGGGATCGACGATCCATCGGAGATTGAAATCGTGTGAATGAAGCAATTTTTCAATGTGGCCTCGTCCTATATTATGTTTGAGGTGTTCTCCCACAAACTTCACACTATCACGGATAATCTGTGCATCAACAGGATCCATTTCGTTAAAATCGAAAAGGGTAAACACAAAACGGCTTTTATTACCGGTCAGTTTATTCATATCGTGCAGTATGCGATATATTGTTGGTAACTCCTGGTAGTCCAAAAAACCTTCAGCTATAAAGAGGGTGGGTTTGTTCAATTTAAAAGAAGGATGATCGGACAACTCGCGATAGATACCGGATTCCCTGATATGAACCGGTACGAAATGAAGGTGATCGTTTTGATAATGTAATTGTTTGATGAGATTGTACTTCAAATTAATGGTGTCGCCGGCATCGACTTCAAAAGAATCGATATTCAATCCAGATGTACGAATAGCCGAAAAATCTAATCCGGATCCGATTACAACAACTTGTTCATAACCTTCGTTAAGGGCATGGCAAATGGCATCCTTGATATATGCCTTTCTCATAAGAAGGTGCATGAGGTCGCCCGGGAGGATTAAATCTTCCATAAATATGGAAAAACGCCTGATCCAGGAATATTTTAATAAAAATTTAAAGAAATTTAATGGTATCGGAAGTTGAGAAACGACCTTTTTATAGTAGATGGAAGCTTTTTCATCAATTAATGGAACAAAAAGAGGATCAGTACTTAAACCGAAAAGCTTGATAATTATGAAAGTAGCCGTGTAGCTAAAATGTTTTTTTTGATTCATGCTGAAATTTAATAATTGCGGCTGTTTGTTACGCAATAAATTATTATATTTGCATCCCTAAAATAAGGAAGAAATAGTTGCCAAGATTTAGTACACGTTATATTAATACAAAATTGCACGGCTTCAACAAAGCTGTGAATGTAGTCTCTACCGGACGATGGATTTTACTAACCGTATTGGTGGGTGTTGTCGCCGGGCTTGGATCAACTGTCTTCGCCTATCTGTTAGAACATTTACAGCATTTTTCTTTTGTAGTACTTGGCGGTTATAACCACCCGCTTCCTGTAGGAGAAGGAGGCGTTGGCGCTAAAAATTTCTCGCTCACCCAGACATTAGATATTGCCAGACGGTGGGCGATTGTTTTATTACCTATGGCCGGTGGACTGTTATCGGGCTTGCTTGTTTATCTCACAACACCGCCCAGCGATACCCAGGGTATTGATTCCGTAATCGAAGCCTATCACATGAATAAGGGGATCATCAAACCGCTTGTGCCGGTTATCCGTTTAGTTGCTTCGGTGTTAACCATGGGTTTTGGCGGCAGTGCCGGGCGTGAGGGCCCTATGGGACAATTCGGGGCCGGTTTCGGTTCTTTCCTGGGACAGAAACTTAAACTGAGTGAAAATGAGCGTAAAATATTATTGATGGCCGGTATGGGAGCCGGTATCGGTTCAATATTCCGGGCACCACTCGGTGGAGCTATCTTCTCAGCTGAAGTGCTATATCGCAAGGACATGGAAAGCGAAGGATTGATGCCTTCAATTATTTCTTCTATCGTCGCGTATTCCGTCTATGCTTCCATAAATGGATGGAGTGAAATTTTTACGTTTAAAGCGATTCACTTCGAGACACCGGTTGAATTACCTCTTTATATTATATTAGCTCTTCTGCTTACGGTCGTTGGCATTTTTTATGTTCGTGTATTCATCGGTTTTAAAAGCCGGGTAATGGATAAAATGAATCTCCATCCGGCACTTAAACCGGCGTTGGGTGGTTTATTAGTTGGTATCATAGCCTTCTTTTTCCCGGCAGTAATGGGTTCAAGCTACGGATATTTGCAACAGGCTCTTTTCGGAAACCTGAGTATCGCATTTTTACTGACTCTGGGAATTCTCAAGATTTTTGCTACCACCTTCACATTGCAATCAGGTGGTACGGGTGGTGACTTTGCCCCGTCGCTTGTAATCGGTGGTGTACTCGGAGGTGCCTTCGGTGCATTTGTGTTCAACTATTTCCCACAGATCGTATCCGATCCTAATGGTTATGTGCTGGTCGGTATGGCCGCTTTCTTCAGCGCCGTAGGTAATGTTCCTATTGCCAGTACCATTCTGATCACAGAGATGAGTGGTAGTTATGAATTACTGCTTCCCCTGATTTTTGCCAGTGCTATTTCCTATATCGGTGCACAAAGCTGGAGTATCTATGTTGAGCAGCTTGAGTCACGTGTCGACAGCATCTCACACCGGGATGAATTTATGCATGAGGTTCTTGAAAATGTCAAAGTGCGGTCAGCTTACCGGCCGGTTCCCGAGATGCCGGTAATCGATGTCAGAACTCCTATTCACGATATCCTCGATGCTTTTACCTCATCAGAAGCTCTCGTGTTACCTGTCAAGAATGATGCAAATGCATTAGTCGGGCTCATTTCCCTTTACGACGTTCGTAATCTACTGAACGACGAGGAGAGTTCTCCTTTGATAATTGCAGCCGATATCATGGACACCCTTTACGTTTTACACCTGAATGATTCGCTCGGTAAAGCTTTCGACTTTTTCATCGAATCCGGAGAACCAGAAGTACCTGTGTTAGCCAACGGCTCGGATAATCGTCCAATCGGTACCCTGAGTGAACGGGGATTCCTCATCGCCTATGAAAAATCGGTCAAAGCTTCAGGTGCCACAACTTCCGTGTTTAGTTAAAAGAATAGATTATCCGTCAGCCTTAATCTTTTTTAATTTATAACCTGGTTACCTCTACCTATATCCCCGGGTTAAATGTATTCATTCTAAGTTTTGTTGTTTATTCCAGAACAATTTGTTAATAAATGCGTATAATTTTGTAATTATTTCTTAAGTTACTGTTATACAGGAAATTAAATTTAAAAGCAAGTTATAGATTTATTTCCCTAAATAGCTTTTAGTTGCATATAAAAACAAGTGAATAAATCCCCGAGGTTATGTATGCGATCATTCAGGTTCATATCAAATAGCGTGTTAATCATCTCCTGTGGAATTTTATTATCCTGTTCCCCCGCACCGCAACAACAAATACAGCAAAAGCAAGAGCCTCCCGGAGTGTATGATTCGGCTTTTCCCACTAAAAACTCGTCAATAGAAATATCACATATTTTTAATTCTATAAAGAGGATAAACAGTACGGTTTATTACAACACGTACCTGTTTGATATGAAAGATAAGATTACGGATAAGACTTTGGACACGATGAATGTCCGTAAGTTAGCGAGCGATGTGGTCAGTACTACACAATCTGCAGCCGGAACAGCAACCATCATTGAGAAGTCTAACCAGGGAGTGGCTTTGCTTACATGTGCACATATCATTACGTTTCCGGATACGGTTGTTAATTATTTTAAACGACCGAATCTGACTGTTACAAATTATATAAAAAGTGTGTCCTTTAAAGAACGGGAAGGGAATATAATACTCGATTTACCGGATCTTGGCCATTTCAAAGTCCTGGCAAGGGACCCTATTTCCGATATTGCCGTATTGGGCGCAGATGTCAGTGAGTTCACTGATCAGAATATTCAGGTATTTAATTACCCTATTGGCGAACCTCATGATTTACAGTGGGGTTCTTTTGTTTACATCCTGGGATATCCGCAGGGGTATCAAATGGTAACCAGGGCACTGGTTAGCCAACCGGATCGAAATAATTATGGTTCATTTATACTCGATGCCTTGTTTAACAAAGGATTCAGTGGTGGATTGGTGCTGGCCATAAGGGGAGGAGTACCTAATTTTGAGTGGGTCGGCATGGCCAACTCTGCGACAGCAAAAGTTGATTATGTGATGGTACCCGAAGATAGTAAAATTGATCTTTATGATTCTTATACGCCATATAAGGGTGATATTTACATCGATCATAAGACACATATTGAATATGGTATTACACAGGCCGTATCGATGGACAGGATAAAGAAGTTTTTGAAAAGGCACCGAAAGGAATTGGGTAAAGAAGGCTATAATTTCAGTCGTTTCATAGGTGATTAAAAGTATATTTAGCCCTGGCTTTTTTTCTCTTTTATTTTTTGCAGGTATTGAAACTCTGACCATGGATATTTTTCAGGCGGCAATGTTTCGAAGGTAATAGACTTACGTTGTGTCGGATGTTCCAGTTGCAACTTATGTGAGTATAATGCCAATTGTTGATAATCCCCGACAGGTACATTTCCGTATTTATAATCTCCCCACAAAGGATAACCTTCCTTGCTGAATTGAACACGTATCTGATGTGACCGGCCGGTTTCCAGGGTGATCATCACCAGGCTCAGATTTCCGGCCGTTTCCAGGGTCGTAAAATGTAATAGGGCCTTTTTGGCTCCCTTGGTTTCGCGGGGGACGGCTTCAACGAGATTGGCATCCCGATCCTTATATAGAAAATGGGTGAGTGTACCAACCGGTTTCGGTTTACCGTGTACAACTGCAAGGTATATTTTCTTAACAAACCTGTGTCGCAGTTGATCGGTCAGTCGGGATGCAGCTTTGGAAGTCCGGGCAAACACCATAACACCTCCGGCCGGACGATCGAGACGGTGCACGAGTCCCAGGAAAACATTGCCGGGCTTATTGTATTTATCTTTCAAATATCCCTTCAGGCATGTCAACATATCCATATCACCGGAGATATCAGGCTGCACGGGCATGTTTTGTGGTTTATCGACCACAAGCAGGTGATTATCTTCGTAAATAACCGGTATTTCAGGATCCATAAACTGTCTGATACTTTTGCTTCATCATTTTAGTCAGATATAAGATAGAGTGAAATAGATGGAAAATACAGTGATGATCAATTATCTAACAAGAATGTTAACGGGAAATGGACTCTTTTTCGCCATGAACGCTCCGAGTGATCCGCCCCCTGAAATTTTCGTGTAACCCAATTTATACCATACTCATAGCCGGCTTGTTTAACCATATCGTCTACAATCGTCTGATATTGTTCATATTGAGCATCCAGTGTTTCGGTACCGTAATCGAAATAGAGTTTGTGGTTTTGGGGAGACGGCAGATGATCTTTAACATAACCGGCTGTTACACCATTGGCAATAGGCCAGTGAGTAGACATACAGATAGCGCCTCCAAAGATATCCGGATATTCGGATATTGCATAGAGGGCGATTAGTCCACCCATACTGGAACCCATAATGAACGTATGTGATGGTCCGGTTAAGGTATGATAATGCTTATCGATGTAAGGCTTCAGTTCATCAACCATAAATTTCAGGTAATCATCGGACAACGGTTGGCCGCCGTATTGACTTACAAACCCGAGAAAGCGTTCATTATTATAGGGCTGTCCAAGTGGTTTCCGGGGCATGTATTCCTGCACGCGTTTTGGAGTATTCCATATCCCGACGATAATTGCCGGGTGGATCTTGTTTGAATCAATCAATTGTGTCATCGTCTCGTCAAGTCCCCAGTCGATACCCGTAAACGATTTCTTAGGATCAAAAAGATTTTGTCCGTCCTGAGCGTAGATGACATCATAACGTGTGGTGTCGTTTTCCGAATAACCCGGCGGCAGCCAGATATCGATATTCCGTGCATCCACATACTTTGATTTAAATTGGTCGATATGCCCGATTATACCTGTGATACCCGGAAGTTTTGAGGGTTGTTGATGTTGTTTTTTCCCTGAACATGAAACGATTGTAATTCCAACAATCAATAATATAACATTGGAATATTTCATATACTCTCTTGAATGATAAGTGATGAATATAGTTAATAACGTGAGGTTTGGATAAGAATCACAGAGTTGTAATAATTACATTGAGAATACGACCTGTGAAAATATAACATATCTTGATGACGGACCATCGACGACACAGAGCTGTTTTGATGCATAAAGCATGATTCCGATACCGGACTCACGTTGATTATACGGTTTTTCAGAATAAATAATGGTTACTTAATATCAGAGCATCTCTCTGTGGTCGGTTGTCGATGGTCATAGAATAATCTAATGTAACAGCTACTTTTATTAAGTAGATAGATTATAAGCTTAAACGAACCTCACGTTAAATAGAGTCTTTGAGTTATTAGGTTATTGAGTGTATTAATGGAGTAGGTAAAGCGAATGGAACATGGTGAAAAAAAGAAACAAAGTTCCAGAGCTCCAAAGTCACAAAGGGTTATAATGATCAATAAACAGTGAAAGCCGGACCCTTTTGGTCCGGCCTGAACATCTCCACTTGGGGAGATGTAAGAGGGGGTTCACGCGATCAAAGGCAAGTGCATAATATTATAATATTTCGTTTCTTTCTCCTAGTCCCGTAACAAAAAAAACGTTCTGACTGTCTTCTCGAGGCCCTGAGAACCGTTATAAATCCTTATGATCATCATCTAAATCAATTATATAAATTACATTAATCAGGGATTATGAGTTGATGTAAGAAGCTCTTTATAAAGCGATATTTGTTTAGAATAAGTATCATCTACTTTTTTATAAGTGTTGATCAGCAGTTGAATTTGACGTTTGTTTATCCGATTAAAGTGAGGTGCTGAAACTTTTAACTTCTTGTAAAATTTTTCGAATATTTCATCAGCTTCATCTTCTTTACCCTCAAAATACAGGTCTGCCGCAAGTAAATTTTCAGTATAATAAGTCCAGATATGTTCCTTCCCAAAGGTATCTTCACAAAGCCCGATTGCTCTTCTGATAGATTTTTCTGCTTTAAGAAACTTTCTGTCGTAGGTTAATACCATACCGTAAACCATAGCAGATTGACACACCTGGCGGTGCTTACTTCCATATTTATCTATGGAATAGTTGACATTATCGGCATAAAGTTGTTCTTCCTTATCCATCTGACCAAGCACACCAAATGTTCCGGCTAAGTTATTCCTGGAGCGCAGGGTCATGCTATGACCCTTTCCTAGGATATTCTCATCGATCTTAAGTGATTCTTTCAAATAGGGTATAGCTTTTTGATGTTTATTTTGTCCGATATATAAAAAAGCGAGATCAGTATCCAGGGAGCTTTTTCTCAAAGAATCAGCACGATTAATAGTGTGTTTTAGGATCATCTTTTTATATAATTTCTCCGCCTTTGTAAACTTTTTCTGTCTTGTAAGTATTGTGACCCAAACCACTTTTGCATCTGATAATTTATCCTGGTCATTTGGAATATTCTCAAAAATATTAATTGATTTATGAATATAGTCAACAGCAGAATCTACTTTACCCACATGTATAAGGGAATTACTTAATGCTTTGTACGTCTCTGCTAGTTTTTCTTTATGGATATCAGGATTTTGTCCCCAAATATTTATAGACTTTTTAAAATACGGAATGGCTAAATCATGGTAATTATTACTTGCCTGGGCTTTGCCCAATTCAAAATAAGCCGTAGCAAGATTATAACTGGAATACCCATAAATAGAACTGGTGAGATTAATGGCTTGTTTAAGAAATGAAAGTGATTTTCCCCTTGATCCAAGTTCATAATATGCCTTGCCAATAGTTAAGAGTAATGAAGCTTTTAGCTTATTATTTTTCAGTTTAACGACCCGTTTAGCACCTCTGTCAAGTAACTCATGGGCACTTATACTTTTATTCCCAGAAATTTTGGGATTATTAGCGTTAAATAAATTAATAAGAAAGTGGCTCTCTTCTTTTTCTTTTCGAGCTTCTAATTCGGCTTTATTTCGCTCATGGGTAATTTTAACCGTATAAAAAAAGTTGAGTCCGAAAAGAGCCAGGACTACTAATGTGGCAATAGCTAATCCACTTTTATGTCGTTTAAGAAATTTTTTGTTTCTATAGATGAACGCGTTATTTCGGGCTGATACAGGGAAATCCTGTTCATAATTATCCAGATCTGCCAATAATTCATTAGCCACTTGATATCTGCAATCCGGTTCTTTTTGGATAGCTTTCAATGCAATGGCATCCAAATCACCCTTTATATGTTCAGGTTTAATATAACCGGAATTTATAATTTTAGTACTCGGAGCCGGGAATTGTTTTTGAGTGATTTGTGACTCTAGCTCATTTGGAGACAAAATTTTATAATCAAAAGGGAAGTTATCACAAAGCAGTTGATAAAAAATGATTCCCAGTGCATATAAATCGGTTGCGGTGGTAATTGGCTGATGTTTAATTTGTTCGGGAGCGGCATATTTCGGAGTTAGAGGATTGGTGTTTGATTGTTTGGGAAACGGGAATTCATTGGAATCCTCAAGTAATTTTGATATACCGAAATCTAATATTTTGACCTCTCCATTTGTAGTGATAAGGATATTATCCGGCTTTAGATCCCTGTGAATGACCATATTTTGATGAGCATGCCGAACGGCCTCCAATACTTTTTTAAAAAGTTGAATACGTGCTTCCAGTGATACTTTTTGTTGATTGCAGTATTGATCTATAGGAACACCATCGATGTATTCCATTATCATGTAAGGAGAGCCCGTTTCTGTAATTCCTCCACCAAATAGTTTGGCAATATTCGGGTGGTTTAGTGATGCAAGAATATTCCGTTCCTGTTTAAAACGTATGATATTTTCTTGTATCGCCTGACTTCCACGGATAATTTTAATGGCCACCTTATGTTTAAAAGCTCCATCTGACCTTTCTGCCAAATAAACCGATCCCATACCGCCGCGTCCCAGTTCTTCTGTAATGGTATAAGCTCCTACATCTTGCCCGATAATGGGTGAGACTTCCTGGAATGTTGACTCATCAAAAATATCATCGTAAAGAGCCGATCTGTAGTCATTAGGATTCTCCAGCCATCCATCGGATTCCACTATAGATTCCAGTAGATGTGTTACTTCTGATTTTAAAGCTTTATCTTCTTTGCATTGTTTATCTATAAAATCATACCTCTCTGATTCGGGAAGGGTAAGTGCTTTGTCTATAACCTTCTCGATTTTATCCCATTCTTTTTTATCCATTTTTAGGAAAACCTATTTGTTGTAAGAAATACTTGTCAATTGGAAAGCCAATGATACATAAACAGCTATATCAACTTATAATGGAACCAGTGTGAAATATGAGACTATTTTACTTTAATTCGAAACGGCCTTTTAATTCCTGGAAAAGCCAACCCCGGGCTTTTAACCAGTCTCTTTTAACCGTGCTTTCTGAGATATCCAGCGCTTTTGCTGTTTCTTTAATGGTCATCTCACCGAAAAATCTCATCTCTATTATCTTACCCATACGTTTGTTTAACTTTTCCAAACGCTCAAGCGCGTAATTGATATTGATAAGTTCTTGTGCTTTCTGATTACGCTCTCGGAAAAGCTCATCAATATATGTTAAATCCTTTTGTTTACCCCCGCGTTTTTTTGCGTTTTTCTTTCGTGCATAGTCAATCAAAATTTGACGCATACAACGGGATGCTATAGCAAGAAAATGACATCGATCCGCTACATTAAGGACTGTTTGATCGATCATCTTAAGATAAGTTTCGTGAACAAGTTCTGTTCTCGAAAGGGTATGATTTCCCAGCTGTCTGTGCATATGAGTATATGCTAGTTGACGCAACTCATCATAAACAACAGGGTAAATCTTATCATAAATCCCCTTTTCACCCTCTCTAAGTCTTTTTAAAAGTCGTGTTACGTCTGACTTTTTCTCCATTAAAACCGCATTTTGAATATACCCCTACGTTTCTGTAAGCCAATATACTACAAAGAAATTAATAAAAATAGGAGAAAATCCATAAAAATAATAAATAATTGAAGTTAGCCCTTTTGGATTCAATTGATAAACAGGTAACCATTCGGAAACAAAAATCCAATTAATGACCCAATTGATCAACCACTTTCGTATGTAAAAAGTAAATGTGAATCTGCAATTGTACAGATTGTTTGTTACTACGGTAACCAGTATTGCTTCCCTTGTTCTTTTAGGGTTAAATCTATTAATAGATCAATCCATATCAGATAGCATCTGAAATATAAGTCCATCGGTAGTGGGGTATGTGTTAATGCATTAAGAGTATATGTGTTACGTCATCTAATGTTGTGGGTTCACTGAAAACTGCAATTAACTGGGTTGATCCATACAGAGAGCTTTAAATAAAAAGAAATTCCGTATTATGAAACCAACTATTTTTAAACCAACACTTTTTAATAGTAATAAGAACCAAGCAGGAAAAGTAAGTTTAACCCTGATTGTTCTGATCACGATCCTAACTCTAACCCCGAATGCTTTTGCCCAGTTGAATTACCGCTGGGGCTGGCAAAGTGGTTCCAATACAATCGGTCAACACGGCAGTTATGGCACAAAGGGGGTTGCTACAAGGAGCAATGTGCCGGGGTGGCGTGAATATGCCACAAGTTGGAGGGACCCGGACGGCAATCTGTGGCTGTTTGGGGGAGATGGCTCTGACGGTTCAGGTATTGGAGGAAAATTAA